>NZ_JBHXFJ010000083.1:0-28246 GCF_042722465.1 Streptomyces sp. NPDC127098 | reverse complement strand
TCAGAACCGAACACGACATCACGCAAGGGCCCGTCGAAGCCCGCGCACACCTCGTCGAACGCCTCAGCGAACACCGGGAACGCCTCATACAGCCCCCGCCCCATCCCCACCCGCTGCGACCCCTGACCCGAAAACACGAACACCGTCCCACCCACGGCATCTGCCACGCCCCGGACCAGACCCGGCGCCTCCTCACCATCCGCCAACGCGCCCACGGCCCGGACGAGTTCGTCGCGGTCCGCACCCGTCGCCACGGCCCGATGCCGCAGCTGGGACCGGCCCGTGGCCAACGACCACCCCATATCCACCGGGTCCAACTCGGGTTCTTCGGCGAGACGCGCCATCACGCGTCCAGCCATCGCGCGCAGGGCTTCCGGCGTGTGGCCCGACAGGAGCCACGGCAGCGCGAACCCGTCGTTCTTCGGACCGGTCGTGACGGGGTGCGCCTCTGCGTCGCCCTGCTCCACGATCACGTGGGCGTTGGTGCCGCTGATCCCGAACGAGGAGACGGCTGCCCGACGCGGACGGCCCGGGTCGTCCCACGCCCGCTGCTCGGTCAACAACTCCACCGCGCCGGCCGACCAGTCCACCTCTGGCGACGGCTCGTCGACATGCAGCGTGCGCGGCAGGACGCCGTGCCGCATGGCCATCACCATCTTGATCACGCCCGCCACACCGGCCGCCGCCTGCGTGTGCCCGATGTTCGACTTCAGGGAGCCCAACCACAGCGGGCGGTCCTCCGGCCGGTCCTGCCCGTAGGTGGCCAACAGCGCCTGCGCCTCGATCGGATCACCAAGACGCGTCCCCGTCCCATGCCCCTCCACCGCGTCCACCTCGGACGCCGCCAACCCCGCATCCGCCAACGCCGCCCGGATCACCCGCTGCTGCGCCGGCCCGTTCGGCGCGGCCAGGCCGTTGGACGCGCCGTCCTGGTTGATCGCGGACCCCCGCACCACCGCAAGCACCCGACGCCCGTTCCGCCGCGCGTCCGACAACCGCTCCAACACCAACACACCCACGCCCTCGCCCCACCCGGTGCCGTCGGCCGAGGCCGAGAACGCCTTGCACCGCCCGTCGGGGGCCAACCCACGCTGGCGACTGAAATCGACGAATGCCACGGGGCGCGACATCACGGTCACCCCGCCGGCCAGAGCCAGATCGCACTCGCCGCGGCGCAGCGCCTGGGCCGCCCAGTGCAGGGCGACCAGCGAGGACGAGCAGGCCGTGTCCACCGACACCGCAGGGCCTTCGAGGCCGAGCGTGTAGGCCACCCGGCCGGAGACGACGCTGGCGAGGCTCCCGTTGCCGAGGTAGCCGGCGATGTCCTCCGGAACCTCGTTCTGCCATCCCCAGTCGTGGTACATGACGCCGGCGAAGACCCCGGTCCTGCTGCCGCGCACCGAGGCGGGGGCGATGCCCGCCCGCTCGAACGCCTCCCAGGACGCTTCCAACAACAGCCGCTGCTGGGGGTCCATGGCGGTCGCCTCACGCGGGCTGATCCGGAAGAGGTCGGGGTCGAACTCCGCCGCGTCGTGGAGGAAACCACCCTCACGGACGTAGCTGCTGCCGGGTCGCTCCCCCGCCGGGTCGTAGAGGGCGCTGAGGTCCCACCCGCGGTCGGTGGGGAATCCGGTGATGCCGTCCGCCCCGTCCGCGACCAGCCGCCACAGCTCCTCCGGTGAGGCGACGCCTCCCGGGTACCGGCACGCCATCCCCACGATGGCGATCCGCTCGTCATCGTCCTGGCCCGTCGTGGTCGGGTCCGGGGCGGCGCCCTGCTCCTGTGTCGTGTTGCCGGTTTCGCTGGCCAGCAGGCGGGCGACGGCTGTGGTCGTGGGGTGGTCGAAGACCAGGGTCGCGGGCAGGGTCAGGCCGGTCGCCGAGCCGAGCCGGTTGCGTAGTTCGAGAGCGGACAGGGAGTCGAAGCCGAGTTCGCTGAAGGGCTGTTCGGCGTCCACGTCCTCCGGTGTCGCGTGGCCGAGCACGGCGGCGACGTGTGCGCGTACCAGGTCGAGCAGCCGGCGCCGGCGTTCGGGTTCCGGTTGGGTCGACAGTGCCCCCGTCACGGTGGAGGCCATGGGGCCGGCGGCTGGCGGGCGGGAAGTGGACGGTGGGCGCACCAGACCACGCAGGACCGGCGGCACGCCGGCCGTCGCGGCGTGTTCGCGGAGCGCGGCGAGGTCCAGCCGGACGGGGAAGATCAGCGCCTCGTCGGAGCCGAGCGCCGCGTCGAACAGCGCCAGGCCCTCGTCAGGGGCGAGGGGGCGTACTCCGGAGCGGTTCATGCGGCGCAGTTCCGTCTCGCCGAGCCGCGCGGCCAGGCCCTCGCCCTGTTGCTCCCACAGGCCCCAGGCGAGTGACACGGCCGGGAGTCCCATGGCTCGGCGGTGGGCCGCCAGCGCGTCCAGATAGGTGTTGGCGGCCGCGTAGTTCGCCTGACCGGCCGCTCCGAAGGTGCCGGACACGGACGAGAACAGCACGAAGGCGGACAGGGGGAGGCCGAGGGTGAGTTCGTGCAGGTGACGGGCCGCGTCGACCTTGGGGCGCAGCACCGTGTCCAGCCGGTCCGGGGTGAGCTCAGTGAGCACGCTGTCGTCCAGTGCTCCGGCCGCGTGCACCACGGCGGTCAGCCGATGTTCGGCCGGTATTCCGGCCAACACCTCGGCCAGCGCGTCCCGGTCGGCGATGTCGGCCGCGACGACCGAGACGCACGCCCCGGCGTCGGTGAGCTCGTCGACGAATTCCCGTACCCCCGGCGCCGCCGGTCCGCGTCGGCTCACCAGCAGCAGGTTCCGCACGCCATGGGCGCGTACCAGCCGGCGGGCTACCAGAGCGCCGAGCTGCCCGGTACCGCCCGTGACCAGCACGGTCCCTTCGGGGCCGAGGGCGCCCGCTGTGGGCGAGCCGGTGTCCCCGACCCTCGCCAGTCTGGGCACCAGCATGCGGCCCTGACGCAGGGCGAACTCAGGTTCCCCGGTAGCGAGCGCGGCGGTCAGGGCGCTCCGGGAGTCGGCCTCCGCGTCAAGGTCGGCGAGCACCAGGCGTCCGGGATGCTCGGCCTGCGCCGCGCGCACCAGACCCCACAGGGGTGCGGTGGCCAGGTCGACGGTTCCGGCGGTGGGTACGGCCACGGCGCCGCGGGTGAGGATCACGAGCCGAGTCCCGGCCGTCCGCCTGTCCGCCAACCAGTCCTGCAGCGCGTGGAGCAGGAGTCGTGCGGACAGCCGCGCCGTCCGGGGGTCCTCCGGGTCCCGGGTGCGGGGAACGGACAGCAGGGCAGTGTGCGGCAGGGCGTCGTCGGCGAGTTCCGCCCAGTTCCCGACGGGCGTGCCGAACAGCTCGGACAGGCCGTGGGGGTCCTCGCCGACCAGCACCGTCGGGCCCGGATGCGGTTCGGACATCGGATGCGGTGTCCACTCCAGCCGGAACAGCGAGTCGCCGCTGGTGACTTCCCGGGGGTCGATCTGGTCCGCGCTCACCGCACGGAGCACCAGGGAGTCCACGGATGCGACCGGCTCCCCCATCGGGTCGGCGAGCTCCAGGGCGAAGCCGTCGTCGCGGGTGCGGGAGAGACGCACCCGCAGCCCGGAGACCCCACTGGTCCGCCGCGAGAGTCCGTTCCACACGAAGGGCAGCCGGAGCCCGGGCTCGTTTCCGACGAAGAGATTCACCGCCTGCACCACGGCGTCGAGCAGCGCTGGGTGCAGGACGTATGAGGGGGCGTCGGCCCGGGCCTCCTCGGGCAGTTCCACCTCGGCGTAGATCTCCTGCCCGTGCCGCCAGGCCGCGCGCAGGCCGCGGAACACCGGCCCGTACTCGAGCCCGGCTGTGGCGAGGCCCTGGTACACCGCGTCCACGTCGAGGGCCGAGGCTCCTTCGGGCGGCCAGGCGGCCAGGCGTCCGGAGGCGGGCTCTCCGGTGCCGGCCCGTCGCAGTACGGCCGTCGCGTGCCGGGTCCACACCTCGTCGGCGGGGTCGTCCTCACCCGTTCCCTCGGGCGACCTCGCCGAGTACAGGGACAGTTCACGCCGCCCCGCGTCGTCGGGCGGGCCGACGAAGACCTGGACCGGGACTCCGTCACGCTCGGGAAGGACCAACGGCGCCTCGGTGATCAGTTCCTCGACCATCCCGCAACCGACCTGGTCGGCCGCTCGGTGCACCAGTTCGACGAACACGGCTCCGGGCACCACCGTGCGCCCGTGCACCACGTGCTGGGACAGCCAGGGCAGGGTGTCGACGGACAGCCGGCCGGTCAGCAGGGTGCCGCCGGAGGCGGGCAGCGTCACCGAAGCGCCGAGCAGCGGATGGGCGACCGCCCGTAGCCCGGCGGGAGCCGAGTTCGCGCGGGGTTCGGAGGGCGACCAGTACCGCTTGTGCTGGAAGGGGTAGGTGGGGAGGTCGGTCCGGCGGGCTCCGGTGCCGGCGAACAGGGCCTCCCAGTCCAGGGCGCCACCACTCGCGTAGTGCTCCCCGACCGCGGTGAGGAGCGCCGTGGCCTCCGGACGGCCGCGGCGCAGGGTCGGCGTCAGCGCCAGGCCGTCGGCGTCAGTCAGGCACTCCTGGGCCATGGCGGTGCAGGTGGCGTCCGGGCCGATCTCCAGGAACCGGCCCACACCCTGGGCCCCTGCCGCCCGGATGGCGTCGGCGAACCGCACCGGCCGCCGCACCTGCGACACCCAGTACCCGGGATCACACCAGTCCCCGGCCCCACCAGTCACCGTTGAGACGAACCCGACACGCGGCTCCCGGTACGTCAGCCCCTCGGCCACCGCCCGGAACTCCCCCAACATCGGCTCCATCAACGCCGAATGGAAAGCGTGCGACACCCGAAGCCGCCGCGACCTACGGCCCGCCAGCCTGGCCTCCAGGCCCGCCACCGCCTCCGCGTCACCGGAGACGACCACCGACGAAGGACCGTTGACGGCCGCCAGGTCCAACCCATCGCCAAGCAGCGGCAGGACCTCCTCCTCGGAAGCAGCCACCGCGAGCATCGCCCCACCCGCCGGCAACGCCTGCATCAACCGACCACGAGCCGCCACCAACGCACACGCATCCGGAAGCGACCACACCCCCGCCACATGCGCCGCCACCAACTCCCCAATCGAATGCCCGACCACCACATCAGGCCGCACACCCCACGACTCCAACAACCGGAACAGCGCCACCTGCACCGCGAACAACCCCGGCTGCGCAAACTCCGTACGATCCAGCGCCGCCGCGTCCTCAAAGACCACCTCACGCAACGACCCACCGAACCCCGCACACACCTCGTCAAACGCCTCAGCGAACACCGGGAAGGCGGAGTGGAGTTCACGCCCCATCCCCACCCGCTGCGACCCCTGACCCGAGAACACGAACGCCGTCCCGGCATCCGGTCTGGCAACTCCCCTGGCCAACCCCGCCGCCGTCTCCCCCGCCGCCAACGCCCGCAGACCGTGCACGAGTTCATCGCGGTCCGCACCCATCACGACGGCCCGGTGCCGCAGCTGGGACCGCCCCGTGGCCAACGACCATCCGACATCGGCCGGCCGGAGTTCCGCGCGCTCTTCGACCAGGGACAGCAGCCGAGTCGCTTGCGCGGCCAACGCCTCCGGCGTGTGCCCCGACAGGAGCCAGGGCAGTGGGGATTCCGCGTTGTCCGGGCCGCTCTCGACGGGGTCCGCCGCCGGCTCGCCCTGCTCCACGATCACGTGGGCGTTGGTGCCGCTGATCCCGAACGAGGAGACCCCGGCGCGACGTGGACGACCCGGGTCATCCCACGCCCGCTGCTCGGTCAACAACTCCACCGCGCCAGCCGACCAGTCCACCTCGGGCGACGGCTCGTCCACGTGCAGCGTGCGCGGCAGGACGCCATGCCGCATCGCCATCACCATCTTGATCACACCCGCCACACCCGCCGCCGCCTGCGTGTGCCCGATGTTCGACTTCACCGACCCCAGCCACAACGGACGCCCACCCTCACGCCCCTGACCGTAGGTGGCCAACAACGCCTGCGCCTCGATCGGATCACCAAGGCGCGTCCCCGTGCCATGCGCCTCCACCGCGTCCACCTCGGACGCGGCCAGCCCCGCATCGGCCAACGCCGCCCGGATCACCCGCTGCTGCGCCGGCCCGTTCGGCGCGGTCAGGCCGCTGCTGGCGCCGTCCTGGTTGATCGCCGAGCCCCGCACCACGCCCAGCACCCGGCGTCCGTTCCGCCGGGCGTCCGACAACCGCTCCAACACCAACACGCCGGCGCCCTCGCCCCAGCCCGTGCCGTCGGCCGAGGCGGAGAACGCCTTGCACCGCCCGTCGGGGGCCAACCCGCGCTGCCGGCTGAACTCGACGAAGGTGCCGGGGGTCGACATCACGGTGACGCCTCCGACGAGAGCCATGGCGCAGTCGCCACGGCGCAGCGCCTGGGCCGCCCAGTGGAGGGCGACCAGCGAGGACGAGCAGGCCGTGTCCACCGACACCGCCGGGCCTTCGAGTCCGAGGGTGTAGGCCACCCGGCCGGAGACGATGCTGCCGCCGCTGCTGCTGCCGGGGTAGTCGTGGTACATGACGCCGGCGAAGACCCCGGTAGCGCTGCCCCGCAACGACAGCGGCGGCACCCCCGCCCGCTCCAACGCCTCCCAGGAGACCTCCAACAACAACCGCTGCTGCGGATCCATCTCCAACGCCTCACGCGGCGAGACGCCGAAAAGCGCGGCGTCGAACTCCGCGGCGTCGTAGAGGAACCCGCCCTCCTGGCTGTAACTACTTCCGGGCCGCTCCCCCGTCGGGTCGTACACCCCGCCCAGATCCCAGCCCCGATCGACCGGAAACCCCGAAACGGCGTCCCGCCCCTCGACGACCAGCTCCCACAACTCCTCCGGGGAGCCCACCCCACCCGGATACCGGCACGCCATCCCCACGATGGCCAGCGGTTCGCTGTTCCGTTCCTCGGTCTCTCGGAGTTGCCGCCGGGTTTCGCGAAGGTCGGTGGTGGCCCTCTTGAGGTAGCTGAGAAGTTTTTCCTCGCTGGTCATCGATATTCCCCTACGGCAAACGGTCGGAGTTCTCGCCTGAATCAACGGGATTCCAGGAGCGGGCGCGGAATGCGGAATCGGGTATCCGGGGGAACCCGGTCGGACGATAGCGCGCGGCCCGCCGGTGCAAGACCCCTAGTTCCCCGCGTTTCCGCCCCCTGACTTCGCTCTTTCCGGCGCGGGCCCTAGGGGGTGGGTCGCTAACGTCGCACGCCGACGAAGAGTCCGCGGCCGGAGAGTCCGCCCTGGAGGTAGGTGGGTGTCAGGCCGGCCCGGTCGAAGGCGTCCTCGTACTCGTCCCGGGTGAACAGGGTGATGAGGGTGCGCTCGGTGAGGTGCCTGACGCCGTTCTTGGGGTCGGCGATGAGGTAGTGCACGTCCATGCGGCTGGCCCTGCCCTCCAGGCTGGAGTGCGAGACCCGGGCCACGGTGCGGTGGTCGGCCGTGACGACGTCGCCCGCCACGTGGTGGGGGGTGAAGGTCTCGGGGAACCACCAGGGGTCGATCACCACCACGCCGCGCCGCTCGGCGGCGTGCCGGGCGAAGCACCGTAGCGTGTCGGCGAGTTCGGCGACCGTCGACAGGTGTCCCACGGAGGCGAACAGGCAGGTGACCGCGTCGAAGGTGCGGCCGAGGTCGAAGGAGCGCATGTCCCCGAGGTTGAGTCGGACGTCGGGGAGCCGCCGCTGGGCCCTGGTGAGCATGTCCATCGACCGGTCGAGCCCTTCGACCTCGTCGAACTCCCGGGACAGGTGGGCGAGGTGGAGGCCGGTGCCGCAGGCGACATCGAGCAGCGAGCTGGCGTCCCGCTTGTGGGAGCGGATCACCTCACGCAGGTGCTCGGCCTCCGCGGCGTAGTCCTTGCCTCGGCCCTGGTGGACGAGGTCGTAGATCTCGGCGTCCTCGGCTTCGTACATTCGTCCCTCACATCGGTCGCGTCGGGCGTTCGTCGGTGGCAGGGCGGGGGCGCGACCGGGTGTGTCCGGCCGCGCCCCCGCCCTCGCTCGGTGTCTCAGGTGAGCGAGTCGAGCCAGGCGCCGACGGCTCGTGCCGTGTCCTCCGCGTGGTCCTCGACCATCGAGTAGTGGTCGCCCTTGACGGTGCGGTACTCGTCGGCCCTGCTCCACGTGGTCTGCCAGTCCTCGGCGCCGTCGTCCTGGCCGTCGGTGCGCGTGGTGAAGCGCTCCTCCGGGTGGAGCAGCATGACGGGTGCCGCGATGTCGGGCAGCGGGAAGTCGGGCAGCAGGTCGACGTAGCGGACCATCGCCGTGAGCCGGTCGCGGTCGAACAGGCCGTACTCGGACTCGCGTTCCAGCATTCCGATGGTCAGCTCGTCCATGACGCCGTCGGTGCGGTCCCCGCCGCCCTCGGTGTTCTCCGAGCCGTGGACCTCGTAGGTGTCGAGGAGGACGACCGCGGTCGGCTTGGCGCCGGTGTCCTCCAGGCGGGCGGCGACGGAGTGGGCGAGGATGCCTGCCGACGAGTAGCCGAGCAGGGCGAAGGGTTCTCCCGCGGCCGCCTCGCGCAGGGTTTCGGCCAGGAGGTCGATGACCGCGTCCGCCGAGCCGGGCAGCCACTCGCCGGGGAGGAAGCCGGGCAGTGGCACCGCGGCGACCTCGCGTTCGCCGCGGAAGTGGGCGGCCATTCGGGCGTGTTGGTAGGCGCCGCCGATGGCGACGGGGGTGTTGACGCAGAACAGCCTGGGTCGGGGTGGTCCGTCGGCGAGCCGCACGATCCGGGGCGGGGTGGGCAGTTCGGCGGGGGTTTCGAAGGTCGGCCGGAGGCCGGCCACGGCCCGCAGCAGCTCCAGGCCGGCCTGGAGCTTGCCGCCGGTCACGGCCTCGTGGAACAGCGCCCTGAGGGGGTCGGACGACCGCTGCTCGGCGGGAGCCGTGCCCGGCGTCCTGTCGTCGACGCCCGGCTCTCCCGTGTTCCGGTCGGTGACCGCGCCCCACTCCTTGTTCAGGTGTCGGGCCAGGTCGATCGGTGTCTCGTTGTCGAAGACGACGGTGGCGGGCAGCCGCAGCCCGAGGGAGGCGTTGAGGCTGTTGCGGAGTTCGACGGCGGTCAGCGAGTCGAAGCCCGAGTCGAGGAAGTGCTGGTGGACGTCGACGGCCCCCGCGTCGGTGTGTCCCAGCAGCGCCGCCGACGTGTCACGCACCAGGTCGAGGAGGGCCTTCTCCCGCTGGCTCCCGGTCAGGCCGGCGAGGCGCCGGCGCATGACGTCCTCGTCCGGCTGGGCGGTGCCGGTGGCGGTGCGCCGGGTGGGTTTCACGAGTCCGGTGAGGACGCTGGGCACCGGCCCTTCGGCGGTCTCCGCGCGCAGGTCGATCCTGAGGGGGACCTGGAGGTGTCGGGTGCGTCGGGTCGCGGCGTCGAACAGGGCCAGTCCTTCCTCCTCCGACAGCGGCAGCATTCCGCCGCGTGCCATGCGTGCCCGGTCGCCCGCGGTCATGGCGCCCGTCGCCGTGCCGGTGTCCGCCCACAGGCCCCAGGCGAGTGACTGGGCGGGCAGTCCCTGGGCCCGCCGGTGTGCCGCGAGCGCGTCGAGGAGGGCGTTCGCGGCGGCGTAGTTGGCCTGTCCAGGCGCGCCGAAGAGTCCGGCGGCCGAGGAGAACAGCACGAACGCCGAGAGGTCCAGGTCCCGGGTGAGGTCGTGGAGGGCGAGTGCCGCGTCGGCCTTCGTCCGCAGGACGGTGTCGAGTTGGTCGGGGGTGAGCGAGGTGATGGTCGCGTCGTCGAGGAGCCCGGCGGCGTGCACGACGGCGGTCAGCGGATGTTCCGCCGGTATCGCGTCCAGCGCGGCGGCGAGTTGGGCGCGGTCGGTGACGTCGCAGGCGACCGGGGTCGCCTCGGCTCCCAGTTCGCGTAGTTCTTCGGCGAGTTCCGTCCCGCCGCCGCGGCTGAGCAGCAGCAGCCGGCGTACCCGGTGTTCGGTGACGAGGTGTCGGGCGACGCGGCGGCCGAGCGCGCCCGTGGCGCCGGTGAGGAGGGTGGTGCCCTCGGGCCCGAAAGTGCTGCCCCGTTGGAGTGGGTCGGCCTCCGTGGCGGCGCGGTCGGCCCTGACCAGTCGGGCGCCGTGGACGACGCCCTGCCGGACCACGGCCTGGGGTTCGTCGCCTGCCGCCACGCCGGGCAGGGCACGGTGGGACGCGGACTGCCCGTCCGTGTCGACCAGGACGAACCGGTCGGGGTGTTCCGCCTGGGCGGAGCGGACCAGGCCCCACACGGCGGCGCCGGGGAGGTCGGTGACGTCCTCGCTGTCCTGGGCCATCGCCCCGCTGGTGAGGACGAGGAGCCGGGCGGTGGCGAAGGAGTCGTCGCCCAGCCACGCCTGGAGGGTGCCGAGCGCGCGTCGGGTGGTCGCGCGCACCGCCTCCGCCGGGTCGTCGGGGCCCGGGTCGCCGTGCCGGCAGTCGAGCAGCACGACCTCGGGTATCGCGCCCTCGGTGTCGGCGGCCAGTTCCGCCACGTCGGCCGCCGCGCTCGCCGTGACGCCCGCGCGGTGGAGGTCGGCCGCGAGCTCCGCGGCGTGCGCCCCGAGCACGGCCCAGCGTGCCGGGCCGGCCTGCTGTGCGCCGTCGGGGAGGCGGGTCCACTCCCAGCCGAACAGGTGCTCCTCGGGCCGGGATCGGGCCGCGGCGAGGCGGTCCGGGTCCACCTCCCTCAGCACCAGGGAGCCCACCGAGGCGACGGGCCGCTCACCGGGATCGGTCAGCCGCAGCGACACCGCGCCGCCGCCGATCGGGGTGACCCGGACCCGGAGCCGGGAGGCGCCGGTGGCGTGCAGCTCCACGTCCGACCAGGCGAACGGCAGGCCGGACGCGACGTCGTCGCCGCCGCACAGCCCGATGGCGTGCAGGGCCGCGTCGAGGGCCGCCGGGTGCAGGCCGAACCGCTGGGCCTGGCCCGCCGTCGGCTGTTCGAGCGCCACCTCGGCGAGGACGTCGTCGCCCTGCCGCCAGGCGGCGCGCAGGGCCCGGAACGCCGGGCCGTGGTGGAGGCCCCTGGCGGCCAGGTCCGCGTACAGCGAGGTGGTGTCGAGCGGTTCGGCTCCGACGGGTGGCCAGACGGCTTCGCCCTTCGGTTCCGTCCCGGAGGCGGCGGTCAGGAGTCCGCCGGCGTGCCGCGTCCAGGCGACGCCCTGGGCGGTGCCCTCCGGCCGGGAGTGCACGGTGACCGGGCGCGCCCCCGACCCGTCCGGCGGCCCGACGGCGACCTGGACCTGCAGCGCGCCCCGCTCGGGCAGCGGCATCGGGGTCTCCAGCGTCAGGTCGGCGACGCGCCCGCAGCCGACCTCGTCGCCGGCGCGCAGGACGAGTTCGAGGAAGGCGGCGCCGGGTAGCAGGACCGTGCCGTCGACGGCGTGGTCGGCGAGCCACGGCTGGGCGCTCACGGACAGCCGCCCGGTGAGCACCGCGCCGTCGGAGTCCGCCAGGGCGAGGGCCGCGCCGGCGAGCGGGTGGTTGGCCGAGTCGAGTCCGGCCGAGGAGACGTCGCCGCTGGCCCACAGGGCGTCCATGTCGGCCCAGTAGCGGCGGCGGTGGAAGGCGTACGGCGGCAGCGGCACGCGGCGGGCGCCGCGCGTGGCGAACAGCCGGGCCCAGTCCGGGTCGAGGCCGTCGGCGGCGAGCTGTCCGGTCGCCAGCAGCGCCGAGACGGCCTCGGGCCGGTCCCTGCGCAGCAGGGCGACCGTCAGGGTGTCCTCCTCGGCGCCCGTCAGGCAGCGCTGGGCCAGGCCGGCCAGCACCCCGTCGGGGCCGAGTTCGACGAGTCTGGTGACGCCCTCGGCCTCCAGGGCGCGAACCCCGTCGAGGAAGCGGACGGAGCGCCGCGCGTTGTCCGGCCAGTACTCGGGGTCGGACAGCTCGTCCGCGGTGGCGAGCCGGCCGGTGACGGTCGACACCATCGGGATGGTGGTGGCGTCGTAGGTGAGGGCGTCGGCGACGTCGTACAGGTCGTCCAGCATGGCGTCGATGCGGGGCGAGTGGCCGGCGACCCTGATGGCGAGGCGTTTGGTTCTGCGCCCCTGTTCGCGCCAGTGGCGGGCGATGTCGAGGACCGGTTCCTCGTCGCCCGAGACGACCACCGACCGGGGGCCGTTGATGGCGGCGATGTCCGTGTCCTCGCCGATCATCGGCCGCACCTCGTCCTCGCTCGCCTCGACGGCCACCATGGCGCCGCCCGGGGGCAGTTCCGCCATCAGCCGGCCGCGGTGCGCGGCGAGCTTCACGGCGTCCCGCAGCGACAGCACGCCCGCCACGTGGGCGGCGGCGATCTCGCCCGCGGAGTGGCCGAGGACGTAGTCGGGGCGCAGCCCACAGGATTCGAGCAGCCGGAACAGGGCGACTTCCAGGGTGAACAGCGCGGCGTGCGTGAAGGTCGTCTGGTCGAGGAGCTGGGCCTGGACGGTGCCCTCCGCGGCGAACATGACCTCGCGGAGCGGCCGGTCGAGGTGCCGGTCGAAGCGGGCGCAGATCTCGTCCACGGCCTCGGCGAAGACGGGGAAGGCGTCGTACAGTTCGCGGCCCATGCCGGGGCGCTGGACGCCCTGTCCGGGGAAGAGGAAGGCGGTACGGCCGCCGCGGACGGCGCCGCTGGTCACGGCGGGTGACGCCGTGGAGTTCGCGAGGGCGGTGAGGCCGCCGAGCAGTTCCTCCCGGTCCGCGCCGACCACGACCGCCCGGTGCCGGGCCGCGGGCCTGGACACGGCCAGCGAGTAGCCGATGTCCTGGAGCCCGGCCGAGGGGTTGGCCGCCAGGTGGTCGAGCAGCCGCTTCGCCTGGGCCGGCAACGCCTGCGGGCTGCGGGCGGAGATCAGCCATGGGAGCAGCGGCCCGGTGTCCTCGGTCGCGGCCGGCTCCGCGGTCTCGACGGGGGACGCGTCGGCCGGGGCCTCCTCCAGGATGGCGTGCACGTTCGTTCCGCTGTAGCCGAACGAGGAGACGCCGGCCCGGCGGGGGCGGCCGGTGTCGGGCCACGTCCGTGGTTCGGTCAACAACTCCACGGCGCCCGCCGACCAGTCGACCACGGGCGTCGCCTCGGCCACGTGCAACGTGCGGGGCAGGAGGCCGTGCCGCATCGCCATCACCATCTTGATGACGCCCGCCACGCCCGAAGCGGCCTGCGCGTGCCCGATGTTGGACTTGACTGAGCCCAGCCACAGCGGGCGGTCCGCCGGCCGGTCCTGGCCGTAGGTGGCCAGGACGGCCTGGGCCTCGATCGGGTCGCCGAGCCGTGTCCCCGTGCCGTGCGCCTCCACGGCGTCCACGTCGGACGGCCGCAGCCCGGCGGTCGCGAGGGCCCGCCGGATCACCTTCTCCTGGGCGGGGCCACTGGGGGCCGTCAGCCCGTTGGAGGTGCCGTCCTGGTTGACGGCGGTGCCGCGCACCAGCGCCAGCACCTGGTGGCCGTTGCGGCGCGCGTCCGACAGCCGCTCGACGACGAGCACGCCGACGCCCTCCGCCCAGCCGACGCCGTCGGCGTCGGCGGAGAACGGCTTGCACCGGCCGTCGGCGGCGATCGCGCTGCTGGCGAAGTCGGCGAACGGGCTCGGGGAGACGATCACGGTGACGCCGCCGGCCAGTGCCAGCCGGCAGTCGCCGCGGCGCAGCGCCTGGATGGCCCAGTGGAGGGCGACCAGGGAGGAGGAGCAGGCGGTGTCGAGGGACACGGCGGGCCCTTCGAGCCCCATCGTGTAGGCCACCCGGCCCGAGACGACGCCCCGTGACAGGCCGGAGTTGCGGAATCCGCCGGTGTGTTCGGCGGTGTCGAACATGCCGGGGTCGTAGTCGGACTGCATCACGCCGGCGAACACCCCGGTGGAACTGCCGCGCAGCTCCGCGGGGTTGATGTCGGCCCGCTCCAGCGCCTCCCAGGACGCCTCGAGCAGCAGCCGCTGCTGCGGGTCCATCATCAGCGCCTCGTTGGGGCTGATCCCGAAGAAGTCGGCGTCGAAGTCGGTGGCGTCGTGGACGAAGCCGCCCTGCGGGGCCCTGGCCTGTTCCGAGGGGATCTGCCAGTGCTCCAGGTCCCAGCCCCGGTCGGTGGGGAAGTCGGAGATCCCGTCGGTTCCGGTGGACACCAGGCGCCACAGGTCCTCGGGGGAGGCCACGCCGCCTGGGTAGCGGCAGGCCATGCCGACGATGGCGATGGGCTCGTCGTCGGCTGCCGGCTCCCGCGGTTCCTCGTCCTGGGGGCCTTCGAGCGCGCCGACGAGCAGCTGGTCCAGGTGGGCGGCGAGCGCCGTGACGGTGGGGTGGTCGAAGACCAGGGTGGTCGGCAGCTGGATCTCGGTGACGGTGCTCAGCCTGTTGCGCAGTTCGACGGCGGTCAGGGAGTCGAAGCCGAGGTCCTGGAACACCCGGTCGGCGTCGACGGATTCCGGGGAGCGGTGTCCGAGGACGGCGGCCACCTCGGTGCGCACCAGCTCGCGCAGGGTGTCGGAGCGCTCGGTGGCCGGGAGTCCGGCGAGGCGCCGCGCCAGCGAGCCGGTGTCGCCGCCGGCGGCCCGGCGGGCGGGGGCCGGCACCAGGACGCGTAGCAGTTCGGGGGGCCCGCCGGGAGCGGTGCGCAGTTCGGTCAGGTCGAGCCGCAGGGGCACCAGCACGGGCTCCTCCGAGGAGCGCGCCAGGTCAAGCAGCTCGAAGCCCTCCCGGGTGGTGAGCGCGAGCATGCCGTGCCGTGGCCGGTGCGGCGCCGCGGGGTCGCCGGCATCGGTCCTGGTCGCGGCGCCCGCCATCCCGCCGGCCTGGTCCCACTGGCCCCAGGCGAGGGACTGGCCCGGCAGGCCGAGGTGTCGCCGGTGGCCGGCCAGTGCGTCGAGCCAGGCGTTGGCGGCCGCGTAGTTGGCCTGTCCCGGGGCGCCGAGCACGCCCGCGGCCGACGAGAAGAGCACGAACGCGGCCAGCGGCTGGTCGCGGGTGAGCTCGTGCAGGTTCCAGGCCGCGTCGACCTTGGGGCGCAGCACCCGGGCCAGGCGTTCGGGGGTGAGGGAGAGCAGCACCCCGTCGTCCAGCACGCCCGCCGTGTGCACCACGGCGCGCAGCGGCCGTGCGGCGGGGATCTCGGCCAGCAGGGCGGTCAGGGCGGCGCGGTCGGCGACGTCGCAGGCCGCGATGGTCACCGTGGCTCCCGCCTCGGTCAGTTCGGCGCGCAGCGCCTCGGCCCCGGCGGCCTCCGGGCCGCGGCGGCTCGCCAGCAGCAGGTGCCGTACGCCGTGGAAGGACACCAGGTGGCGGGCGAGTCGACCGCCGAGCGCACCGGTGCCGCCCGTGACGAGGACGGTGCCGTCGGTCGGCCACGCCACCGCTTCGGTTCCCGTGGGTGCGCCGGCGGTCGCCTTCAGCAGCCGCGGCAACCATGTCTCGCCGGCGCGGACCGCCGTCTCCGGCTCGCCGGTGGCCAGCGCGGCGAGCACGGTACGCGGGTCGCCCGGGTCGTCGGTGTCGACGAGGAGGAGCCGGTCGGGGTGCTCCGACTGCGCGGAGCGCACCAGGCCGCGCACCGCGGCCTGCGTCGGGTCGATGTCCTCGTCCGGCGTGACGGGGACGGCGCCGCTCGTCACCACCACCAGCCGGGCCCGGGCGCAGCGGTCGTCGGTGAGCCATCTGGTCAGCGTCTCCAGGACGAGGCCCACCGCGGCGGAGGTCGCGGCGGCGGGGTCGCCCTCCGTGCCGGCCGCGCCGCGCGGGCAGCGCAGCAGCACCGTGCCGGGCACGCCGGCGTCGTAGGCGAAGTCCGGGTCGAGGTCGGCGGGCGGTTCCGTGGCCGGCGTCGCGGAGTCGGTCGCCCGCACCCAGCCGAGGCGCAGCAGCGCGTCACCGAGACCGGCGGTGGTCGGCCGCAGGGACTCGTCGGAGGCGTGCCGCAGCACCAGGGAGGCGATCCTGGCCACCGGGCCGCCCTCCTGGTCGGCGAGGTCGAGCGCCACCTCGCCGGGGCCGATCGGCGACACCCGGACCCGCAGTGCGGTCGCCCCCGAGGCGAACAGCTCCACCCCGGACCAGGCGTAGGGCAGCCAGGTGCCCTCGCCGAGCGTGTCGGTCAGGCCGATGGCGTGCAGCGTCGCGTCGAGCACGGCGGGGTGCAGTGCGAAACCGTGCGCCCCGCTGCCCCGCGCCTCCGGCAGCCGGACCTCGGCGTAGACGTCGTCCCCGTGCCGCCAGGCCGCGCGCAGGCCGCGGAAGACCGGGCCGTACGCCAGCCCGTGGTCCGCGAGTTCCTCGTAGACGCCGTCGACGTCGATCGCCCGCGCGTCGGCGGGGGGCCAGGCGCGCTGCTCGGGCGGCGCCGTGGCGCCGGTCGGCTCGACGCGGCCCGAGGCGTGCCGGGTCCAGGCGGACGCGCCGCCTTCCGCGTCGGGCGCGGAGTACACCTGGACCGTGCGCGCGCCGGTGTCGTCCGGGGCGCTGACGGTCACCTGGATCCGGAGGCCGCCCTGGTCGGGCAGGTGCAGCGGGGTGTGGACGGTCAGTTCCTGGAGCCGCCCGCAGCCGACCTGGTCGCCGGCGTGCAGGGCGAGCTCGACGAATCCGGTGCCGGGGAAGAGGACCGCGCCGCGCACCGTGTGGTCGGCGAGCCAGGAGTGGGCGCTGACGGAGAGCCGGCCGGAGAGCACGAGGCCGTCGGAGTCGGCGAGCACCAGCGCGGCGCCGAGCAGCGGGTGGTCGACGGACTCCAGTCCGAGCGAAGCCGGGTCGCCGTCCGTGGCGGCGGCGTTCATCCAGTAGTGCTGGTGCTGGAAGGGGTAGGTGGGCAGGTCGGTCCGGCGGGCTCCGGTGCCGGCGAACAGGGCCTCCCAGTCCGGTTCTGTGCCGTGGACGTGGAGTTGCGCCACTGCCTCAGCCAGGGCGCGGGGCTCCTCCCGATCCCGGCGCAGGGTCGGCGTCAACACGACACCATCGGTGCCGCTCAGGCACTCCTGGACCATGGCGGTGCAGGTGGCGTCCGGACCGATCTCCACGAACCGGCCCACACCCTGAGCCTCTGCCGCCCGGATGGCATCGGCGAACCGCACCGGCCGCCGCACCTGCGACACCCAGTACCCAGGATCACACCAATCTGCGGCCCCACCAGTGACCGTCGACACGAACTCACCGTGCGGTTCCTGGTACGTCAGCCCCTCGGCCACCGCCCGGAACTCCTCCAACATCGGCTCCATGAGCGCCGAGTGGAACGCATGGGAGACGCGAAGCCGCCGCGTCCTGCGGCCCGCGAGCCTGCCCTCCAAGACCGCCACTGCCTCCGCGTCACCGGAGACGACCACCGACGAAGGACCGTTGACGGCCGCCAGGTCCAGCCCATCGCCGAGCAGCGGCAGGACCTCCTCCTCCGGAGCCGCCACCGCGAGCATCGCCCCACCCGCCGGCAACGCCTGCATCAACCGGCCACGAGCGGCGACCAACGCGCAGGCGTCCTCAAGCGACCACACCCCGGCCACATACGCCGCCGCCAACTCACCTATGGAGTGACCGACCACCACATCAGGACGCACATCCCACGACTCCAGGAGCCGGAACAACGCCACCTGCACCGCGAACAACCCCGGCTGCGCGAACTCCGTACGATCCAGCGCCGCCGCGTCCTCGAAGACCACCTCACGCAACCGTCCGCCGAACCCCGCGCACACCTCGTCGAACGCCTCAGCGAACACCGGGAACGCCTCATACAGCCCCCGCCCCATCCCCACCCGCTGCGACCCCTGACCCGAGAACACGAACGCCGTCCTCGCATCGGGCCGCGCGATCCCGCGGACAAGACCGGGGGCCGTCTCCCCCGCCGCCAAGGCCCGTAGGGCGCTGACGAGTTCGGCGCGGTCCCCGGCCGCCACCGCCGCCCGGTGCCGCAGTTGGGGCCGCCCCGAAGCCAACGACCAGCTCACGTCCACGGGGTCCAGCTCGGGTCGCTCGTCGAGGCGCGCCGCCACGCGCCCGGCCAAGGCGTCCAGCGCCGCCGGCGTGTGTCCCGACAACACCAGTGGCGCCACCACCCCGCCGGGCGTCGGCGTCTCGGTGCTCGGCGCCTCGGCCTCGGGCGCCTCCTCCAGGATCACGTGCGCGTTGGTGCCGCTCATTCCGAAGGCGGAGACCCCGGCCCGGCGCGGGCGGCCCGGGTCGTCCCACACCCGCTGCTCGGTCAGCAGTTCCACGGCGCCCGCCGACCACTCCACCTCGGGCGACGGCTCGTCCACGTGCAGCGTGCGCGGCAACACCCCGTGCCGCATCGCCATCACCATCTTGATCACACCCGCCACACCCGCCGCCGCCTGCGTGTGCCCGAGGTTGGACTTCACCGACCCCAGCCACAGCGGACGTTCGGCGTCGCGCCCCTGTCCATACGTGGCCAACAACGCCTGCGCCTCGATCGGGTCGCCGAGGGAGGTGGCGGTGCCGTGCGCCTCCACGGCGTCGACCTGGTCCGGGCCGATCCGGGCGTCGGCCAGCGCCGCCTGGATCACCCGCTGTTGGGCGGGGCCGTTGGGCGCGGTCAGCCCGTTGGAGGCGCCGTCCTGGTTCACCGCGCTGCCCCGCACCACGGCCAGCACCCGGTGTCCGTTGCGGCGGGCGTCCGACAG
The DNA here is from genome assembly GCF_042722465.1 of Streptomyces sp. NPDC127098. Lineage (NCBI taxonomy): Bacteria > Bacillati > Actinomycetota > Actinomycetes > Kitasatosporales > Streptomycetaceae > Streptomyces > Streptomyces sp. NPDC127098. The sequence goes on along the minus strand of NZ_JBHXFJ010000083.1, from coordinate 9,661 downwards.
CCGCTCCAGGAGGAGCATGCCCGCTCCCTCGGCCCAGCCGGTGCCGTCCGCCGACTTCGCGAAGGCACGGCACCGGCCGTCGCTGGACAGGGTGCCCTCCGCGCTGAACTCGACGAACGTCCTGGGGGTGGCCATGACCGACACTCCGCCGGCCAGCGCCAGACCGCACTCGCCACGGCGCAGCGACTGGACGGCCAGGTGGAGGGTGACCAGGGAGGACGAGCAGGCGGTGTCGACGGTGACCGCCGGCCCTTCGAGGCCGAAGGTGTAGGCCACCCGGCCCGACACCACCCCCGACGAGCCGTAGCTGCCCGGGTAGTTGTGGTACATGACGCCGGCGAAGACGCCGGTGGCGCTGCCCTTGACCGATCGGGGGGAGATGCCACCGCGTTCGAACGCCTCCCAGGAGGTCTCCAGGAGCAGCCGCTGCTGCGGGTCCATGAGCAGGGCCTCGCGGGGGCTGATGCCGAACAGGTCGGCGTCGAACTCGGCGGCCTGGTGCAGGAAGCCGCCCTCCCGGACGTAGCTGCTCCCTGGTCTCTCGCCGGTGGGGTCGTAGAGCCGGTCCAGGTCCCAGCCGCGGTCGGTGGGGAACTCGCCCACCGCGTCGACCCCGCCGGCTACCAGTCGCCAGAACTCGTCGGGCGTGGTCGCGCCGCCGGGGAACCGGCAGGCCATGCCGATGATGGCGATGGGCTCCTGGGGGGCCTCGCTGAGCAGCCGGTTCTGTTCCCGCAGCCGCTCGGTCTCCTTGAGCGACGCGCGGAGGGCGTCGACGAGCTTGGTCTCCGGCGTGTTCATCGCGCCTCCCTGTGGCGTATGACCAGCTCCTCGAGCCCGGGGACGAGTTCCCGGGGGCTTGGTTTCGCGAGTGCTTCCTGCTGCAGCCGGGCCGCCGCCTCGGCGAAGGAGGGGGTCTCCAGCAGCTGGCGGAGCTGCTGGACGAGCGTGGGCGGGTCGCCGACCAGGCCGGCACCCCGGCTCTGGAGTTCACGCATCACGCCGGTCTCGCCCCAGATGTTGCCGGGGATCCCCAGCTGGGGTACCCCGTGGACGACGGCCGCCCCGACCGTTCCCATGCCGCCGTAGTGGACGACGGCCGAGCAGCTGGGCAGCAGTTCGTTGAGTGGTACGAAGTCGAAGAGGCGCAGGTTGTCGGGGATCCTGGTGCCCGGTGGGATCTGGTCGGTCCGCAGGGTGGCGACCACCTCGGCGTCGAGGTCCGCGAGACCTTCGAGCACCTGGGCCACGGAGATCTCCTCGCCCCCGGCGGTCCCCTGGACGCCGAGGCTGCGGCGGGTCTGGCCCAGGGTGAGGCAGACCCGGGGCCGCTTCGGTTCCTTGCGCAGCCAGCCGGGCACGACGGCGGGCCCGTTGTAGGGCACGTGCCGCATCGGCCGGTGGTCGGTGGGGAGGGGGACGTGGAGCCACTCGGGCAGTGGGTCGATCGTCGCCTGCCCGAACACCATGTCCTCGGCGAACTCCCCGCCGAACGGCCGCAGTCGGGCGCCCAGGTAGCCGGCCATGGGGTCCTGGGCCGGGTCCGCGGCCTCCTTGTTCGCGAGGTCGCGGTAGAGCTGCCACATGCGGCCCCAGTGGTCGGGGGCGGGCAGGATCCGCGCGTGCGCGGCGTCGATGGCGCGGGCCAGTACCGGCCCCGCGTAGTGGTGCGCGTCCCACACCACGAGGTCGGGTCGCCAGGCGCGGGCGAACTCCACCAGGTCGTCGAGCGTCGCCCGGTCGGCCAGGTACTCGCAGGCGGCCTGGGTGTACGCGGTGAGCGTGCCGCGCACGTACTCCGGGGAGAGGGTCTCGGGGTCGGTCTCGGCGATGTCGTACCCCAGGCCGAAGGGGGTGCCCGAGGTGCCGGCCGTGCCGCGGGGCGGGGCCAGGGCGTCGCCCACGGCCACCGCGGTCAGCCCGGTGCTCTTGATCGCCTCGGTGAGGTTGGGCTGGCTCGCCACGCAGACCTCGTGCCCCGCGGTGCGCAGGGCCCAGGCGATCGGCACCAGGTTGTTGAGGTGCGAGTTGACGGCGGGTGTGGTGATGAGGACGCGCATAACCCTCTCCAGCAGGACGGGCGAGGACGGGGGACGGGGGCGTGGACGGGCGCCGGTCAGCGCACCGTGGCGGCGGGGCCACGGTGGCGGCGGTACCACCTGACGGTCTCCTCAAGCCCCTCCCGCAACGAGCGGGGCTGGAAGTCGATGACGCTGTTGAGCCGGCTGACGTCGAGGGTCCGGCTCGGCCGGCCGCCGGACCGCCCGGGATCGAAGGTGATGCGCTCGGGCTCGCCGAGGGCCGCGGACACCAGCTGGGCCAGCCGCAGCACCGAGACGGTCTCGGTGGTGCCGATGTTGAACGTCTGGTGCTTGTCGGCCTCGACCATCCGCAGGATGCCCCTGACCAGGTCGGTCACGTACATGTAGGTGCGGGTCTGGCTGCCGTCGCCCCAGATCTCGATGGACTGCCCGGCCAGCACCTTGGCGAACATGCTGGGCACGACCCGGTCCGTGTCCGGCTCGAAGTTGTCCCGGGCCCCGTAGACGCTGGTGAGGCGGGGGACGAAGATGCGCATGCCGTACTGGTGCCGGTAGGCCTCCGCCAGGATCTCGGCGTAGCACTTGGACAGGTAGTAGCCGTCGGGCGCGTAGTGCATCCGCCGCCGGAAGTCGTCGTCCTCGGGGATCGGGTCGGTGCGGGCCGAGGCCGCGTAGATGTCGCTCGACCCCAGGAGGACGGTCTCCGGGGTGTCGTGCCGCCGGGCGCAGTCCAGGATGTTGGAGACGGCGCGCGTGTTGTCGTCGAGGATGCGTGCCGCCTGGTCGCGCCGGGCCTCGACCGTGCCGGAGACGACGGCGCAGTGGAAGACCGCGTCGACGCCGCCGGGGGCCTCGGCGAAGACCCGGCGCATGGCCGTCTCGTCCCGCAGGTCCATCCGGAGGGTCGTCAGCCGGTCGGTGTCGGGGAGTTGCGGCAGCACCCGCCGGTTGTCCCTGCGGTAGAGGCAGAGGACCCTCGCCCCGCGCTCCAGCAGCTGTTCGACGAAGTGGGAGCCGATGAATCCGCTGCCCCCGGTGACGACCACGGTCTTCCCGGCCCAGCGTCCAGTAGGCATCTTCTTCCTTCCCGTCCGTGGACGGCCGACGGCGCCCGGTCAGGCGCGGTGTCCGGCCACCATTTCTTCCAGTTGGGTCACCAGGGCGCGGGGGCTGGGGGTCCGCTGATTCTCCTGCCGAATGCGCTCGGCGTTCTCCCGGTACGAGGAGTCGTCCAGAATTTGGGAGATCTTGCTCTGCAGCGAGTCGCCGTCGACCCTGCTCTTGAGTGCCTCACCGGACAGCTGCTCGTGTTCCAGCAGCATTCCGGCGCCGCGCGCCTCCAGATGCCGGCCGAAATCGAGTTCGTCCCAGTACCGTCCGGGCGCGATGATCTGTGGAACTCCGTGCACCAGGGCGTTTCCCAGGGTTCCGAAACCGCCGTGGTGAATGACCGTCGAGCAGCTGGGCAGCAGTTCGTTGAGCGGTACGAATTCCACCGCGCGCACGTTCTCCGGGAGGGTCCGCAGTTCCCGGAGTTGGTCGGCGTTCAGGGTCGCCACGACCTCGACATCCAGTTCCGCGACGGATTCCAGCAGGTCCTGGACGGAGAAGACGTCACCGCCGAGGATCTCCCTGGCCGTCATGCCGAGCGTCAGGCACACCCGGGGCCGCTCGGGCGGCCGGTGGACCCAGTCGGGCACGGTGGTGGGCCCGTTGTACGGCACGTACCGCACGGGGAGGGACGGCAGGTCGAGGACGACCTGCATCCAGGGCGGCGTCGGGTCGATCGTGCGCTGGCCGGTCATCATCTCGGTCGTGAGGCCGTCGTGGAACGCGCAGCCGAAGCGGGCGAGCCGGCCGGCCAGCCAGTCGCCGACCGGGTCGTCGCGCCGCTCCGGCTCCTGCCGGGCGAGGAGTTCGGCGTAGGTGCGGTACATCCGGCCGATGTGGTCGACGCCGAAGAGCATCCTGGCGTGTGCCGCCCCGCTGGCCCGGGCGGCGACCGGCCCGGCGAAGGTCATCGCGTCCCAGACGACCAGGTCGGGCCGCCATGCCCTGGCGAACTCCACGAGGTCGTCCAGCATCGCCCGGCCACCGGTCGCGTGCTCGTAGTGCGTGGAGCACGCGACGGTGAACGTGCCGAGCACGTAGTCCCAGGTCAGCATCTCGGGCCTGGTCTCGGTGACGCCGGCGTTGAGGTTCCGCCACGACGTGCCGCTCGTGACGTGCTCGCCGTCGTGTCCTGGGCGGCCGGGGATGCTCTCCTCCTCGCCCACCGACACGGCGGCGAGCCCGCTTCGGCTGATGGCCTCCACCACCTGGGGCTGGCTCGCGACGCACACCTCGTGCCCCGCGGCACGCAGCGCCCAGGCAATGGGCACCATGTTGTAGAAGTGCGTCTTCGCGCCGTACACCGTGAAGAGGACACGCATCGGTTCTCCTCGGGCCTCCGTCGTCCCTGGTCGCGGCGGGATGGCCTCAGGCCCCGACGCCGGCGCCGGCGCGCCCCACGGGCGAGTCCCAGTCGATGCGGTGCTCGTAGAGCCAGCGCATCTCCTTCTGTCCCTCCTTGGAGCCGCGCTCGCTGTAGGCGACGCGGGCGAAGATGTCCCGGCCGATGCGGAAGAGGCGGCCGTTGACCTGGAGTGCCCGGCCGCACTGCCTGCCGAAGTCCACGACGCGCTCGACGCGCTCCCGGCGGATCTCCTCGTAGCGCCGGAAGGCGTCCCCGACGTCGGGGACGTCCCGCAGGCACCTGGCGAGTTCGACGGCGTCCTCGATCGCCATCGACACGCCCTGCCCGGCCGAGGGGGAGGTGGCGTGGCAGGCGTCGCCGATCACGATCATCCGCTCGTTGTGCCAGGTGGGCAGGTGGGGGATGTCCTGGATCGGCCGCGGCGGCCAGATGTCCTCGGTGGCCCTGATGATGTCGACCGCCGAGCTCTGGTCCTTGGCGAAGAGCTCGTACAGCGTCTCGCGCCAGACGTCGGGGGTGAAGGACGCCAGTTCCCCGGCGGTGGGCTCCTTCGGCCTGGTCACGCTCGCGTACCACCAGATCCGGCCCTCCTGGTCCGGGATGTGGCAGAAGAAGGCGCGCCTGCCCAGGTACATGAACTCGGTGCCGGGGTCGCTCGGGGCGGAGATGCCCGTGGCGTACCCGCCGGTCGTCCACAGGCCGCCGTACCGGAAGGTGAGCTCGGCCGGGTCGATGATCTTCCGCGTGACGGAGTGCAGCCCGTCCGCGCCGATGAGGAGGTCGCCCCGGGCCGTGGTGCCGTCGGCGAAGACCGCGGTCACACCCTCGTCGGTGATCTTGGCGTCGACCAGCCGCTTGCCGAAGTTGACCTCGACGCCCCGGTTGATCGCCTCGTCCCTGAGGGTGGCGTACAGGTCGGACCGGGTGATGGCCCGGGCCACCGTCCCGTCGGGCAGCGGCGCGCCGTTGGGGACCTGCGCCAACTGCTTGCCGTTTCCGAGGTGGAACCGGTAGCGGGGAATGTCGAAGCCGTCCGCCAGGTGGCTGATGCCCAGCGTGAGCAATGCGCTGTAGCCGTTCACCGCCAGGACGAGATTCTGGCCGATTCCGTCCGCGCCGCGATCGTACGCTTCATAGACAACGGGTTCGATGCCGGCTTTCTGGAGGGCGATGGCCGCGGTCGGCCCGGCGACCCCACCACCGACGATCAGGGCTTTGGTCATTGACGTCGACTTCCTCAATCATCCGGTCGGGTGGTTGGCTTTCGATGACCTCGCAGAGCGGGGCGGTGGCATTCCACGGTTGGCATGGCATGGCGCCAGGCGAATCCCAACCCTCACACGGGAAGACGGTCTCGGCAGCCCCTACCCACCCCTTCTCACGAGTGCCGGAACAGTGGGCCGAGACGCCCCGGGCAGGGGTGTTCCAGGCCCTCGCGCCGGGCTATGAACGGGGGAGGCCGTAGTGAATGGAGCAGTCTTGGCATGACCAGGCATCAGATCGATCCCAGGCTTTTCAACGACAGCGACGTGACGCGGCATCTGCTGGCCGCCCGCGGCACGCAGTGGATGAGGGGAAACCGCGGCGACCCGTACGCGCTGCTGTTGCGGGCCCAGGAGGTCGACGCCCAGCGGCTGTTCCGCGCCATGCGTGGCCGGCCTGAGCTGCGGCAGAGCGAGTCCGACGTGTGGGTGACCGTCGACCACCGGCTCGGCTCGGAGATCCTGCGCGACCCGCGGCTGACGCTCGGCGACCCCGCCGCCCGCCGGCGGCGCCGGGTCTTCGGCATCGACTCGGGGACCACGCTCAAGCACGTCCTCACGCTCGACGACGCGCTCCTGGCGATGGACCGCGCCGAGTACGGGCGGCTGCGGGACCTCGTCTCCGCCGCCCTCGGCCCCGGGGTCGAGGAACGGCGGGCGGAGGCGGAGACGGTCTTCGCGAGCACGCTCGACCGGCTGGCCGGCGCCGGCACCTTCGACGCCATGACCGACCTCGCGCGCCCGGCGGTGGTCGCCGTGTTCGCGGCGGTGGCCGGCCTGCCGGCGGAGCGGACCACGGAGTCGGCGGCCCTGTGCGCCGACGTCGCGCCCCTGCTGGACTCCCTGCTGTGCCCGCCCACGCTGGACGGCACCCGGCGGCTCGTCGCCTCCTTCGACGAGCTGCGCGCCCTGACCGCGAAGGCGACCGCCGGCCGGGACGGGAGCGAGGAGGACGGCGCGGTCCTCGCGCTGCTGTTCACCGTGGGCGTGGAGGTCGCCGCGAACCTGGTCTGCAACGCCGTCCTGGCGCTGGCGGAGCATCCCGGGGAGTGGGACCTGTTGTGTTCCGGCGCCCGGTCGGCGTCCGACGTGGTCGAGGAGACGCTGCGGCACCGTCCGCCGGTGCGGCTGGAGAGCCGCATCGCCGCGCGGGACGTCACGCTCGCCGGGCAGGAGGTCGGCAGGGGCGCTCAGGTGGTGGTCCTCGTCGAGGGCGCCAACCGGGACCCGGACGTGTTCGCCGACCCGGACCGGTTCGACTCGGGGCGTCGCTCCGGCGGGGTCCACCTGTCGCTGGCGGACGGTTCGCCGGCGGGTGCGGTCGGCCCGGCCGTGCGACTGCTGGCGGAGGCCGCGGTCTCCGCGCTGGCCGCCGGCGGACGCGCGCCGGTCGTCGCGGGCGAGGTGGTGTTCCGGATGCGGTCCCCCGTCGTCCGGGGCGTCGCCCGCTGCCCGGTCACCGTCGGCTGAGGCCGGGGGCCGCCTCCCGGTCGGAGCGCGCGGGTCGTCCTCCGGCCGGGAGACGGCGACCGTTCAGCCCGCCAGTTCCCTGGCGATGTCCATCACGTACTGGCCGTACCCCGACTTCCCCAACGCGGTGCCGAGCCGGTGGCACTCGTCGGCGGTGATGAACCCCTTGCGCAGGGCGATCTCCTCCAGGCAGGCGATGCGCACGCCCTGCCGCTCCTCCAGGGTCCGCACGTAGAGCGACGCCTGCAGCAGCGACTCCGGGGTCCCGGTGTCCAGCCACGCGAAGCCGCGGCCCAGGTCGATCAGCTTGGCCCGGCCACGCGCCACGTAGACCCGGTTCACGTCGGTGATCTCCAGCTCCCCGCGGGCCGAGGGGCGGACGTTCTTGGCGATGTCGACGACCTCGTTGTCGTACATGTAGAGCCCGGTGATGGCGCGGTTCGAACGTGGACGCGCCGGCTTCTCCTCGATGGAGATCAGCCGGTCGGTCTCGTCGGTCTCCCCGACGCCGTACCGCTCCGGGTCCTTCACGGGGTAGCCGAACAGCACACAGCCGGCCACGCTCCTGGTGTTCTCCTCGACCAGCCCCTGGAAGCGGGGGCCGTGGAAGATGTTGTCGCCGAGCACCAGGGTGACCGTGTCGTCGCCGATGTGGTCGGCCCCGATGACCAGGGCCTCGGCGAGCCCGTTGGGCAGCGCCTGTTCCGCGTAGTCGAGGGAGAGTCCGAGGTGGCGGCCGTCTCCGAGCAGCCGCTGGAACTGCGGGATGTCATGGGGTTTCGCGATGATCAGGATTTCCCTGATGCCGCCGAGCATGAGAACGGACAGCGGGTAGTAGATCATCGGTTTCTCACCGACCGGCAGAAGCTGCTTCGACACCGCCAGCGTCACCGGACTGAGCCGGGAACCCGACCCACCCGCAAGAACTATTCCCTTCATTCGCCTGTATCCCTCGATAGCGAACCGAAATATCACCCTGGCCGGTCAAGAAGCTTCCTGAGAAAATAGTCACGATGTCGGCGGCACATCAAGGAGGTCCGTTGCGGACTGGGGTGGGAAGCACTCCGCTGGGGCGCCTAGGGGTTGTTGGGATTTCACCCCCTGTAGTCGAATTCCCTTTGACGCCGACCGCCGGGGCCGCCGGGGCCACCGGGCGTGAATCCGTCGACGACACAGGAGGTGGAGGCAGCCGTGGTCACACGTGTGTGGGACTACCTGGCGGAATACGAGGAGGAGCGAGAGGACATCCTCGACGCCGTCGACCGGGTCTTCAGCTCCGGGCAGCTTGTGCTCGGCTCGAGCGTACGCGGCTTCGAGGAGGAGTTCGCCGCCTTCCACGGCAGGCGGCACGCGGTCGGGGTCGACAACGGCACGAACGCGCTGAAGCTGGCCCTGCAGGCGCTGGGCGTGGGTCCTGGCGACGAGGTCGTCACGGTGTCCAACACCGCCGCGCCCACGGTGGTCGCGATCGACTCGGTCGGCGCCACCCCGGTCTTCGTCGACGTGCACGCCGAGAACTACCTGATGGACGTCGAGCAGGTGGCGGCGGCCATCACCCCGCGGACCCGCTGCCTGCTCCCGGTGCACCTGTACGGGCAGTGCGTCGACATGGAGCCGCTGCGGGCACTGGCGGAGCGGCACGGACTGGCCGTGCTCGAGGACTGCGCGCAGGCGCACGGGGCCCGTCACCACGGGCGCGTCGCGGGCAGCATGGGCGACGCCGCCGCGTTCTCCTTCTACCCCACCAAGGTGCTCGGGGCGTACGGCGACGGTGGCGCCGTCATCACCTCCGACGACCAGGTGGAGCGCGACCTGCGCCGGCTGCGGTACTACGGCATGGAGGAGCGCTACTACGTCGTCAGCACCCCGGGCCACAACAGCCGCCTGGACGAGGTGCACGCGGAGATCCTGCGCCGCAAGCTGACCAGGCTCGACCGGTACACGCGGGGCAGGCGGGCGGTCGCCGGCCGCTACGAGGAGGCGCTCGGCGACACCGACCTGGTCCTGCCGAGGACGGTGCGGGGCAACGAGCACGTCTACTACGTCTACGTGGTCAGACACCCGAAGCGCGACGCGATCATCGAGGCCCTGAAGACGTACGACATCATGCTGAACATCAGCTACCCGTGGCCCGTCCACACCATGGACGGTTTCCGGCACCTGGGGTACGAGAAGGGGTCGCTGCCGGTGACCGAGGCGTTGGCCTCCGAGATCTTTTCGCTGCCCATGTACCCCTCGCTTTCCGAGGAACTCCAGGACAAGGTCGTCAGCGCTCTGCGTGAGGTCCTCAGAACCCTCTGATCCGCTTTTCCATCCCCCCGAGGAACGGCTGCGGCGCCCATGGGCGCCGCAGCCGTTCCTCTTGCCTATTCCGGCGACCGCACCTCCCGTTTTACTCGCCGGCGAATAGG
>NZ_JBHXFJ010000082.1:0-28350 GCF_042722465.1 Streptomyces sp. NPDC127098 | reverse complement strand
GGGGCCGGGGGGGCGCCCTCGTCCCCGGGGCCCCGCTGCTGCCACCGCCCCCCCACCTCCTGGGGGGGCCCCCCCCGGGGCGAGCGGGGGGCCCCCCCGCCCTCGTCACGACCTCGCCGTGACCGGCGCGTGCCCGTGACCGGTCACTGCCGGCCCGCGGTCACCTCCACGCTCCTCAGCGGAGCGCTCACGCCGTCTTCTCGTGCGGAGGCACCGAGCCGCGCTGCTTGGCGAGCCGGGACCGCGGCACCAGCGTCGGGTTGACGTTGGACCTGACCACGTCCTCGGTGATCACCACCTGGCCGACGTCGGGCCGGGACGGAACCTCGTACATCACCGACATCAGCACCTCCTCGATGATCGCCCGCAGCGCCCGGGCACCGGTGCCGCGCAGGATCGCCTGGTCGGCGATGGCCTCCAGCGCCGGCAGCGTGAACTCGAGCTCGACGCCGTCGATCTCGAAGAGCCGCTGGTACTGCTTGACCAGCGCGTTCCGCGGCTCGACGAGGATCCGCAGCAGCGCCTCCCGGTCCAGGTTCTGCACGGAGGTGATCACCGGCAGCCGGCCGATGAACTCGGGGATCATGCCGTACTTGACCAGGTCCTCGGGGAGCGCCTCGCGCAGCAGCTCGGCCGAGCCGCGGTCGCGCTTGGAGCGGATGTCGGCGCCGAAGCCGATGCCGCGGGCGCCCGACCTGGCGCGCACGATCTCGTCGAGGCCGGCGAAGGCGCCGCCCACGATGAAGAGCACGTTCGAGGTGTCGATCTGCAGGAACTCCTGGTGCGGGTGCTTGCGCCCACCCTGCGGAGGCACCGCGGCGGTGGTGCCCTCCAGGATCTTCAGCAGGGCCTGCTGGACGCCTTCCCCGGAGACGTCCCTGGTGATCGACGGGTTCTCGCTCTTGCGCGCGACCTTGTCGATCTCGTCGATGTAGATGATCCCCTGCTCGGCCTTCTTGATGTCGTAGTCGGCCGCCTGGATCAGCTTGAGCAGGATGTTCTCCACGTCCTCACCGACGTAGCCGGCCTCGGTGAGCGCGGTGGCGTCGGTGATGGCGAAGGGGACGTTGAGCATCCGGGCCAGGGTCTGGGCGAGCAGCGTCTTCCCCGAGCCGCTGGGGCCGAGCAGCAGGATGTTGGACTTGGAGAGCTCGATGGCCTCGTCCCTGGACTGGCCGTCGGCCTCGCTGGCCCGCACCCGCTTGTAGTGGTTGTAGACGGCCACCGAGAGCGCCTTCTTGGCATCCTCCTGGCCCACCACGTAGCTCTCCAGGAAGTCGAAGATCTCCCGCGGCTTCGGCAGCTCACCGAGCTCGGACTCGGAGGACTCGGCGAGCTCCTCCTCGATGATCTCGTTGCAGAGCTCGATGCACTCGTCGCAGATGTAGACCCCCGGACCCGCAATGAGCTTCTTCACCTGTTTCTGGCTTTTGCCGCAGAACGAGCACTTGAGCAGATCGCCGCCGTCACCGATGCGTGCCACGAGGTGCTTCCCCTTCGCCTGCGCACCGCCGGGGAGACGGTGCACTCGTGCTTGCCTGAAGACGACGGTACCTTGTCGCCCCGGCGGATAGGCCCCCCTTGACGGGAATCCCCGGTCCCGGGGCCTTCCCGCCCAAAGGGGGCGGCCAGTCGTTCGTCTCGGTTGTCGCCTGTTGTGTGTTACTGGGTCGTACGGTGTGGTGCCAGGTGGTGCCTTGTGGCGCGGTGTGACGCGGCCGGGAGGCCGCGCTCAGACCGCGGTGGTGGAGCGGGTGGTCACGATCTGGTCCACCAGACCGTAGCTCACGGCCTCCTCGGCGGTGAGGATCTTGTCCCGCTCGATGTCGTCGCGGACCTGCTCGATCGCCGTGTTGGAGTGCTTGGCCAGCATCTGCTCGAGCTGCACCCGCATCCGCTGTACCTCACGGGCCGCGATCTCCAGGTCGGAGACCTGGCCGCGCCCGGTCTCGCTGTACGGCTGGTGGATCAGGATCCGCGCGTTGGGCAGGGCCATCCGCTTGCCGCGGGTGCCGGCCGCCAGCAGGACCGCGGCGGCGGAGGCCGCCTGGCCCATGCACACCGTCTGGATGTCCGGCTTCACGAACTCCATGGTGTCGTAGATGGCGGTCAGCGCGGTGAACGAGCCGCCCGGGCTGTTGATGTAGATCTGGATGTCGCGGTCCGGGTCCATCGACTCCAGGCAGAGCAGCTGCGCCATCACGTCGTTGGCCGACGCGTCGTCGATCTGCACGCCGAGGAAGATCACCCGCTCCTCGAAGAGCTTGGCGTACGGGTCGTACTCGCGCACACCCTGCGAGGTGCGCTCGACGAAGCGCGGGACCACGTAGCGGCCCTCGGCGCGGAGTCGGTCGTAGATACCGGAACCGGGGATGTTGTTCATCTTCTCTGTACCGCCTTGGTGTTGGGCTGCGATCGGGGCTGTGGTCGGCCGGTGGTGCCGGCGATCAGGCGCCCGTGCCGCCGCCGCCCGTGATGTCGGCGGCGCTGGTGATGACCCGGTCAAGCAGGCCGTAGTCCCTGGCCTCCTCGGCGCTGAACCAGCGGTCCCGGTCGGCGTCGCGCTCCCACTGCTCCTCGCTGACCCCCGAGTGCTGGGCGGACAGCTTCGCCATCTTGCGCTTGGTCCGCAGCAACTGCTCCGCGTGGATCTTGATGTCCGAGGCGGAACCGGCCAGGCCGGCCGAGGGCTGGTGGATCAGCACCTCGGCGTTCGGCAGCGCGAAGCGCTTGCCGGGGGCGCCGGCGGTCAGCAGGAACTGGCCCATCGAGGCGGCGAGGCCCATGGCGATGGTGACCACGTCGTTCTTGATGTACTGCATGGTGTCGTAGATCGCCATGCCCGCCGTGATCGAGCCACCGGGGCTGTTGATGTAGAGGAAGATGTCCTTCTCGGGGTCCGCGGCCAGCAGCAGCAGCTGGGCGGTGATCCGGTTGGCGATGTCATCGTCGACCGGCTGCCCGAGGAAGATGATCCGCTCGTCGAGGAGCCGGTTGTAGACCTGATCGCCGAGGCCGCCGTGCGTTGGCTCCGCCATGGCGGAGGGCTTCATGAGCGTCACGTATCCACCTGCTCATTCTCATAACGGCCCGGCTTTCGCCTGACCGTCGCTCGACATCTGGGTTGTACCTAGGGACCCTAACGCGCGGTGCTGACGGACCCATCCCGACCAGGGAACTGTTCGCTGTGAGCGCAGGGTGGCCCGCCGACGCGCCTGCGCCAGGGGAGCAGAGGGGGCCGGACGCGCCTCGCGTCCGGCCCCGGATGCCCTGCTCAGTCCTGCGACTTGGCCTCGGACTCGCCCTCGCCGGCGGCCTCGGCCGCGCTCTCGGCGGACTCGGCGGTGGCCTCGGTGGTCTCCTCGACCTCGTCCTCGTCGAGCCGGACCTCGTTGCCCTCGGAGTCGGTGACGGTGACCGACTCGACGACGGTCGCCAGCGCCTTGCCGCGGCGGACCTCGCCGACCAGCACCTGGACCTGGCCGCCCTCGACCACGGCCTTGGCGAACTGGTCGGGGCTCATGCCGGACGACTGCGAGCGGCGCACCAGGTGCTCGGTGAGCTCGTCCTGGCTGACGCTCAGCTTCTCGACCTTGGCGATCTCGTCGAGCACGAACTGGGTGCGGATGCCCTTCTCGGACTGCTCCTTGAGCTCCGCGTCGTACTCCTCGGCCGTCTTCTCCTGGAGCTTGAGGTAGCCCTCGAGGTCCATGCCGAGCTGGGCGAGCTGGTGGTGCTCCAGGTTGTGCTTGCGGGTCTCGATCTCGTCCGCGAGGAGCTTCTGCGGGATCGGCACCTCGACCAGCTCGAGCAGCGCGTCGAGGACCTTCTCCTGGGCCTCGGTGGCCTGCTGGTACTTCTTCTCCTCCGCGAGCCGCTCACGGTGCGAGGCGCGCAGCTCGTCCAGGGTGTCGAACTCGCTGGCGAGCTGGGCGAAGTCGTCGTCGAGCTCAGGCAGTTCGCGGGCGGAGACGGTGGTGACGGTGACCGAGATCTCGGCCTCGCGGCCGGCCGCGGAGCCGCCCTTGAGCTCGCTGGTGAAGGTGGCGGTGGAGCCGGCCTCCAGGCCGATGACCGCCTCGTCGAGCCCGTCGAGCATCTGCCCCGAGCCGATGGTGTAGTCGACGCCGTTGGCCACGCCGTCCTCGAGCACCTCGCCGTCGACCCGGGCCTCCAGGTCGATCTTCACGACGTCGCCGTCGGCGGCGGCGCGCTCGACCACGGTTGTGGAGGCGAAACGCTCGCGCAGCCGGTCGACGACCTCGTCCACCTCGTCGTCGGCGACCTCGACGGCGTCCACCGTGACGGAGATGCCCGAGTAGTCGGGGATGGTGATCTCGGGGCGGATGTCGACCTCGGCCGTGAAGGTCAGCAGCTCGTTGTCGCGGAGCTCGGTGATGTCCACGTCGGGCTGGCCGAGCGGGCTGAGGTCACCCTCGGTGACCGCCTCGGTGTAGAACTTGGGGAGCGCGTCGTTGACGGCCTCCTCCAGGACAGCTCCGCGCCCGAACCGCTGGTCGATGATGCGCGCCGGGATCTTGCCCTTGCGGAACCCGGGCACCTGGACCTGCTGGTTGATCTTCCGGTACGCCGCGTCGAGGCTGGGCTTGAGCTCCTCGAAGGGCACCTCGACAGTGAGCCGAACCCGGGTGGGGTTCAGGGTCTCCACGGCGCTCTTCACGGTAGGTCTCCTTGGGGCTGACATCTGGGGAGGTTGCGTTGCGATCCTGAGCTGATCCTGTGCGGCGGCCGGGTGGCGGACACACTGCGGCCGAGCAGGCTACTCATAGTACGTGGTCGGGGTGGCCGGATTCGAACCGACGGCCTTCCGCTCCCAAAGCGGACGCGCTACCAAGCTGCGCCACACCCCGCCGTGGTCGTGGCTCACGACGCGCCTCGTAGCGTACAGCGCCGCACGCGGGGACTTTCCCCGGTTCGGCCAGGACGACGCGCTGGTACGATGCTGCCCGTGCCGGAACGCGTGTTGGTCCGGCCGAAGCGCGGGCGTAGCTCAATGGTAGAGCCCTGGTCTTCCAAACCAGCTACGCGGGTTCGATTCCCGTCGCCCGCTCAGCCGGGCCCGGCTCCCCTCGGGGGGCCGGGCCTTCGTCATGGCCGGCCGTGGCGTCAGTCGCCCGAGCTGTTGATGGAGTCGTCGACGTCGTTGACACCGTTGGTGATCGACGTCAGGAAGTCGTTTATGGGGTCGGCGGCGCCCGTGGAGGCGAGGGAGAAGCCGAAGAGGATCGCCACGATGGCCGGTCCCCACCTTATGGCGCCGCCCCGGATCATGAAGAACATGATCACTCCGAACAGCAGGGCCAGGGAGAATGAGATAACCACAACAGATCACACCTTCGAGAGGTCCGCCTCGCTCCGTTCAGGGGCTTGACCACGGCCGCCACACCCCCGCTGGGACCATCGTGCCATCAACTGGGCCTCTCGTGGAGGGCGATGACGCCGTGTCCGGCCATGTCACACGCTCGCCGGTCACCCTGGGTACCGAGGCGGCCCGTTACCCGTCCGTTAGCTGTCGGACCGCGCCGCACGCCGAATTCACCGTCGATCTCACGGGAGTTCGCCGATAGCCGGAGCGCCCCGCTCGAAATGCCATTCCCGGCCGGCGAGTCTGTGACGACGGGGCGACAGACACCGATCGATACGCCCCATTTAAGCCGGGCACATCCCAACATTCCGGGCATGGGAGGGGGGACATCTCGGCCACTCCCCCGAAAGTCCCGGGGATTTTCACGGAATGGTTTCGAATCTCCGACGTGTTCGCCGGGCGTCGCGCGGCATGCCGGCGGGTGAATTTACGGGGGCGACGAGGAAGCGCTATCGTGCGGACAATGTTGCACGTCCGTAATCAAGAAGCCTCCCTGCCCGCGGCTCGGGCCACGGCGGCCGACCCCCCACCGACGGTCACGGACGGTCCACCTCGGGTCAAGCCGCGGGACCCCTACTTCGACAACGCCAAGTACCTGGCGATCGTGCTGGTCGGTATCGGGCACGCGTGGACCCCACTGCGCGGTGACTCGCGCACCGCCGCCGCCCTCTACGACTTCGTCTACACCTTCCACATGCCCGCGTTCATCCTGCTCGCGGGCTACTTCTCGCGCGGCTACACCGGCCGCCCCGAACAGCTCAAGCGCCTCATCACCGGCATCGGGCTGCCGTACCTGCTGTTCGAGGTCGGCTACATCCTGTTCAAGCGCTGGGGTGACGACGACCCGGACTACCCGTTCAGCCTCCTCGACCCCTACTACGTCACCTGGTTCCTGATCGCGCTCTTCGTCTGGCGGCTCACCTCGCCGATCTGGCGGGTCGTTCGCTGGCCGCTGCCGATCGCGCTGGTGATCGCGACCCTCGCGTCCGTCTCGCCGCACCTCGGCGACGACCTCAACATCCAGCGGGTGCTGCAGTTCCTGCCGTTCTTCGTGCTCGGCCTCCTGCTCCGGCCCGAGCACTTCGAGCTGCTGCGCCGGCCGTCCGCCCGCCCGCTGGCGGTGGCGGTGCTGGCGACCGGTCTGGCGGCCGCGTTCTGGGTCTCGCCCCAGGTGGAGCACAGCTGGTTCTACCGGACGAACAGCGCCCAGGAGATGGGTGCCGACGCCTGGGCCGGGGTGGTCGCCACGCTCGGCCTGTTCGCCGCGGGGCTCGTGCTGACGGCGGCCTTCCTGGCGCTCGTCCCGACCCGCGCCACCTGGTTCACGGCGCTCGGCGCCGGCACCATCTACGGCTACCTCCTGCACGGGTTCATCGCCAAGGGCTCCCGCTGGTGGGACTGGTACGAGGCGGGCTGGGTCGGCACCCCTGCGGGCCACGTGGCCGTCACCCTGATCGGCGCCGCCGTCATCACCGCGCTGTGCACCAGCCCGGTGCGGCGGGCCTTCCGCTTCCTCGTGGAGCCCTCGATGGACTGGGCGTTCACGCAGGAGGCGCGGCGTCCCCCGAGCCGGCGGCCGGTGCGGTCCGGCTGACCTCGCCCCGCTCGTCGACGGCGACGCCGTGGGCGGCGAGGTAGGCGATCGGATCGACGTCGGTGCCGTAGGCGCGGCCGGCCCGTACCTCGAAGTGCAGGTGCGGTCCTGTGCTGTTGCCGGTGTTGCCCGAGTCGCCGAGCCGGGTGCCGCCCTCGACCGACTGCCCGGCGGTGACGGCGATCTCGTCGAGGTGGGCGTAGAGGGCGAACCGCCCGTCGGCCATCCTCGTCACCACGTGCTTGCCGTAGGAGCCGGAGTCCTCGGCGACCAGCACCGTGCCGGGGCCGACGCTGTGCACCGGGGTGCCGACCGGGGTGGCGAAGTCCACGCCCGTGTGGTGCCCCGCGGCCCAACCGCCGGGCTGGGCGTAGCGCGCGGTCATCGGGAAGCCGGTGACGGGGCTGGTCCAGCCGCCGGGCGCCTCGGTCGTCTCGCGGCGGCCGGCGTCGAAGACGGGCAGCGGCCCCGAGGCGGCGCGCCGTCCGGCGCTGGGCGGGCCCGGGTGGGCCAACGGCTGGACATCGGGCGAGTGTTGCGGCGCGCGAGCCGGGAGGGCGCGCTCGCCGGGCTCCTGCCCGGCCGCCGTGACCGTCCAGGGGCCGACGAGTACCACGGCGCCCAGCGCGGCGCCGCCGAGCGCCCGGCGGGCGAGCCGGGCGGGGACGCTGGTCCGATGCCGTCTCATGGAGTGGCTCATGGGTCCGAGCCAACGCCCACCCGGCGGGTCCCGCATCCGCCGCGGCGCCGGCCGCACCGCCGATCGGCGCACAGCGCCGCACGCCGGACCCCGCTCATCGGCGCAGTTCAGCCCGGCCTGTCGGGGCGTCAGCGGCGCGTGGGCACATTCCGCCCCGCCGGGTGACCCCCCGCCGCCGAGGTCCTGTCCGGGCGGTCTTCGAGGATCAGCCCGCTGCGGGCGTCAGACGCGGTGCTCCCCCAGCCAACGGCCCCCAGCTAACGGCCCCCAGCTAACGGCCCCCAGCTAACGCTGGGAGGTACCCCCAGGGAGGTACCCCCAGGGCGGTGCCCCCGGAGAGGTGCCCCCAGTCGCTTCGCTCAAGGCGCCCCACGCGGCGGAGCCGCACCTCGACCGCAGCGCAGCTCATACCCAGCCGTATTCGCGCGCAGCGCCCGACATGCCGCTCCGCGGCGCGGGCAACGCGGCGAGGTGCCGCAGCGATGGGGGCACCTCCCAGCCTCCCCCAGACTCCGTCCGGGGGGACCCCATGGCTGGGGGAGACAAGGGCCCGAAGAAGACCGCCCGGACAGGGCCTAAGTCACTCGCGGCCGATGATCAGCAGGGCGCGGTCGTCGTTCACGTCCTTGGCCACCGACTCGATGAGGTGCCAGGCGGCGCCACGGAAGCCGGTGGTGACGTAGCGGTCGGCCTCGCCGGTCAGCCGGTCGATACCGTCGGAGATGTCCCGGTCCGAGCGCTCCACCAGGCCGTCCGTGAAGAGCATCAGCACGTCACCGCGGCGCAGCGTGCCCTTGGCCGGGTGGAACTCGGCGCCGTCGTAGACGCCGAGCAGCGGCCCCTCGGCGCTGACCTCCTCCCAGCGGCCGGTGCCCGCGCCCCGCTGCACGGCCGGCAGGTGGCCGGCCGACAGCAGTTCGAAGTCGCCGGTGTCCAGGTCGAGGACCAGGTGGGCGGAGGTGGCGAAGCCCTCCTCCCAGTTCTGCCGCAGCAGGTAGCCGTTGGCGGCGGGCAGGAAGGAGTGCGGCGGCAGCGAGCCGAGCAGGCCGCCGAAGGCGCCGGAGAGCAGCAGCGAGCGGGAGGCCGCGTCCATGCCCTTGCCCGACACGTCGGTGAGCACGACCTCCAGGGTGCGGCGGTCGGGGCCGGTACGGGCGGCGACCACGAAGTCGCCGGAGAACGACTGCCCGCCGGCCGGCCGCAGCGACACCTCCCGGTGCCAGCCCTTGGGCAGCGGCGGCAGCGCCCCCTGGGCGCGGATGCGTTCGCGCAGGTCGAAGAGCATGGTGCCGCCGCGCCGCCAGGGCACACCGACCCGGCTGCGGAACTGGGCTATCAACAGCCCGGTCAGGGCGACGGCCGCCACCACCAGGATGGTGCCGGGGGTGACCGGGTCGGGGACGCCGCGGCCGGGGTCGATCAGCGCCGTCTCCATCACGAGGGCGGTGGCGACGACGGCGTACAGGCCCAACAGGCTGGCCGGACGCAGCAGCAGGCCGCCGGCGACCAGCGGCAGGACGAGCGCCTCGGGCGGGCACCATTCCGGCCAGGCGACGGTCGCGAGGCTCAGCAGCGGGACGGTGGCGAGCAGGGCGCCGAAGGCCCACCAGTCGGAGGTGCCGCCGCGGAAGTAGTCGACGGCCGAACGACGCAGCCGGGTGCGGACGCGGTGAACTGCCTTCTGGGCCTGGTGTCGTCGGGCCCTCCTCGGTGCAGTCTCGCTGCCGCGTGCCATGACCAGGGACCTTATCCACCCGTTCGGTCGCGCGTCGAACCTTTGCCAGGTTCGGATACGTGTACGGGACATTCGGGGGTGGGGAAATTGTGTCGCTCGGCGCTGACCGCGCTGATAGGGATGGTGATATGACGATTGAGCTGCGCGGTCTGCGGGAGAAGGAGTGGGATGCCTGGTTCGCCGGGCTCGAATGGGCTTTCGGCGGGGTGTCGAAAGCGCCCGAGGAACGTGCGCTCTGGCGAGAACTGACCGAAATCGATCGGTCCCTCGCGGCCTGGGACGGCGACCGGAGCGTCGGCTCCTTCAGCTCCTTCTCCTTCCTGATGACGGTACCGGGCGGCAACCCGGTGCCGACCGCCGGCGTGACGATGGTCAGCGTCGCCGCCACCCACCGGCGGCGCGGACTGCTGCGGCGGATGATGCGGTCGGCCCTCCAGGGCTTCCACGAGGCGGGCGAGCCACTGGCCGCGCTCACCGCGTCCGAACAGCAGATCTACGGGCGCTTCGGCTACGGCGTCGCGACACGCGCGATGCGGGCGACCATCGACACGGCACGGGTCCGGGTCACCCCGCCGGCCAGCGCCGACGACCTCACCCTCACCGTGCTGCCGCCGGCCGAGGCCGCGGCCCGCTGCGAGGAGCTGTACGCGCGCCTCGTCCCCACCCGCCCCGGCGTGCTGGCGCGCCAACCCGGATGGGAGAAGCTGCCGCTGTTCGACCCGCCGCGCGAGCGGAACGGCGCCTCCGAGCTGCGCTGTGTGCTGGCCGAGCGGGACGGCGAGCTGCTCGGCTACGCGCGGTACGCGCTCAAGCCGCGGTGGGAGGCGACGGTGCCCGACGGCACCGTGCTGGTCCGTGACCTGACGGCCGCCGAGCCGGCGGCGTACGGCGCGCTGCTGCGCTTCCTGTGCGAGACGGACCTGATGTCGACCGTGGTGCTGGAGAACCGTCCGGCGGACGACCCGCTGATCCACCTCGTCTCCGACGTCCGCCGCTGCCAGCTGCGGACCATCGACCGGCTCCATGTGCGGACGGTCGACGTGGGCGCGGCGCTCGCGGCCCGGACGTACGCGCGAGAGGTGGACGTGGTGCTGGCGGTCGAGGACGAGCTGTGCCCCTGGAACACGGGCCGCTGGCGGCTGAGCGGCGGCCCCGAGGGGGCGGTGTGCGAGCGGACCACGGACCCGGCGGACCTCTCCTTCGAGCACGTGCGGGCGCTGGGCGCGGCCTACCTCGGCGACGCCTCCCTGGCGGCGCTGGCGGGGGCGGGCCTGGTGCGGGAACTCCGGGACGGCGCGTTGGCGCCGGCGGCGACGGCGTTCTCCTCGGCGGTGGCGCCGTGGCTGCCGCACGGCTTCTGACCTTGCCCCCTGGCGGGGGGAGGGCCCCGAAGGGGCGCGCGCCCGGCGGGGCGCTGGGCTGCGTCGGCGCTTCGCGCGGGATTTGCCCCCACCCACCCGCCCCTTTTCGGGCGCTTCGCGCGGACCTGTGGCGGCCGCGTCGCCGGGTGCCCGGGCGCTTCGCGCCGGGGATTCCCCCCACCCACCCGCCCTTTTTCGCGCTTCGCGCGGGGTGGCGGGCCTGAACCGCGCTGCGCGCGGGGCACGGCCCGGCGGGCCGGGGGCGGCCGCGCCGCCGGGCCACGCGGCCCGAGCCGCGCAAGGCCACCCGCCAAGGGCGGGTGGGTGGGCGCGGCACGGGCCGCAGGCCGGCAGGCTCGGGCCGGCGGCCGAAGCCGAGCGCAGCGAAACCTCAGGCCGTGGCCTGGGCCCGGAGCGCTCGGGCGAGGTCGTCCCTCGCTTCCAGGACGAGGCGGCGGAGGGCCGGCGGGGCCGACTCGTGTGTGGTCAGCCAGGCGTCGGTCGCGTCGAGCGTGGCCCGCTTGTCCTGGTACGCGGGGAAGAGCCCCCGTACGACGGCCATCGCGATCTCGATGGTCCGCTTGGCCCAGACGCCCTCGATCGCCTCGAAGTACCGCTCCGCGTACGGCGCGAGCAGTTCCCGCTGGCCGGGCTGGGCGAAGCCGTCGATCGTGGCCTCGACCAGCGCGTTGGAGAGCGCGTCCGACTCCACCACCTCTGCCCAGGCCCTGGCCTTGACCTCGGCGGACGGGCGGGCCGCGAGGCAGCGGACGTGGTGGCGCTTGCCGGACGCGGTGTCGTCGCGGGCGAGTTCGTCGGCCAGTTCGGCCTCGCCGGCATGGCCGTGGGCGGTCAGTGGTTCGAGGAAGGCCCAGCGCAGCTCCTGGTCGACGTCGAGTCCGTCGATCCGCGCGGTGCCGGCCAGCAGGCCGGTCAGCAGCTGGAAGTCGGCGTCGGACGCGGCGCAGGAGGCGAAGAAGCGGGCCCAGGCCAGCTGGTGGTCGCTGCCGGGCGCGGCGAGCCGCAGTTGGTGGAGCGCGGCCTCGGCCAGGCCGCGCGCGGCCTCGTCCCGCGCGCCCGCCGGGGTGTAGTGCACCAGGGCCGTGTGTGCCCAGGCGTGCACCATCTGCAACACCCCGATCTCGGTCTCGGCCCCGCCGAAGTCCCGCACCAGGGCCAGGAAGTCGCGGGCCGGGAGCAGGGCGTCCCTGGTCAGGTTCCACAGCGCCGACCAGCACAGCGCCCGGGCCAGCGGGTCCGCGATGTCGCCGAGCCGGGCCCGCAGGGTGTCGAGGGAGCCCTCGTCGAAGCGGGCCTTGCAGTACGTCAGGTCCTCGTCGTTGACCAGGATCAGCTCGGGCCGGTCCGCGCCGGCCAGTGCCGGCACGGTGGTGGTGGCGCCCTCGACGTCCACCTCGGCGCGCGCGTACCGCACCAGCGGGCCGCCCGGCTCCTCGCGGCGGTAGAGGCCGACGGCCACCCGGTGCGGTCGCAGCGTCGGGTGGCTCTCCGGGGCCTCCTGGTGCACGACGAGCTCGGTCAGGCGCCCGTCGGCGTCGTACGTCGCCCGCGGCGTGAGGGAGTTGACGCCCGCGGTCTGGAGCCAGGCGCGCGACCAGCCGGTCATGTCGCGGCCCGAGGTCTCGCCGAGCACGGCCAGCAGGTCGGCCAGGGTGGTGTTGCCGTAGGCGTGGCGCTGGAAGTAGCGGCGCGCGCCCTCCAGGAACGCGTCGCGCCCCACGTACGCCACCAGCTGCTTGAGCACGCTCGCGCCCTTGGCGTAGGTGATGCCGTCGAAGTTGAGCTTGGCGTCCTGGAGGTCGCGGATGTCGGCGGTCACCGGGTGGGTGGAGGGCAGCTGGTCGGCCCGGTAGGCCCACGCCTTGCGGCGGTTGGCGAAGGAGATCCAGCCCTCCTCGAAGCGGGTGGCCTCGACCAGTGAGAAGGCGGCCATGAAGTCCGCGAAGGACTCCTTGAGCCACAGGTCGTCCCACCACTCCATGGTGACCAGGTCGCCGAACCACATGTGCGACATCTCGTGCAGCAGGGTGTTGGCCCGCCCCTGGTACGCGGCCCGCGTGGTGCGGCCGCGGAACACGTACTCCTCGCGGAAGGTGACGCAGCCCGGGTTCTCCATCGCGCCGAGGTTGTACTCGGGCACGAACGCCTGGTCGTACTTGCCGAAGGGGTAGGGGAAGCCGAAGTGGTCGTGGAAGAAGTCGAAGCCCTGCTTGGTGGTGGTGAAGATCTCGTCCGGGTCGAAGTGCCTGGCCAGACCCTTGCGGCAGAGCGCGCCCAGCGGGATCTCCAGGCGCTCGCCGCCCGGCAGCTCGCGCGCGTAGTGGTCGGTGACGTAGTGGTAGGGCCCGGCGACGACCGCCGTGATGTAGGTGGAGATGGGCCTGGTGGTCGCGAAGTGCCAGGTCGCGGCCGGCTCCCCGGGTCCCGAGACCGGTGACCGCCCGGTCTCGGCGCCGTTGCTGAGCACCGTCCAGTGCGCGGGCGCGGTGACGCGGAAGGTGAAGGGCGCCTTGAGGTCGGGCTGCTCGAAGTTGGCGAAGACGCGGCGCGCGTCGGCCGGCTCGTACTGCGTGTAGAGGTAGATCTCCCCGTCCTCGGGGTCGGTGAAGTGGTGCAGCCCCTCACCGGTGCGGCTGTAGGCACAGGCCGCGTCCACCGTGAGCTCGTTCTCTCCGCGCAGCCCTTCGAGGCGCACCCGGCTGCCGTCGAAGACCTCGTCGACGGGCAGCTCGACGCCGTTGAGGGTCACCGAGTGGACGGTCGGCGCCAGCAGGTCGGCGAAGCTGCTCGCGCCGTCCTCGGCGCAGGCGAAGCGGATGGTGGTGGTGGAGCGGAAGGTGCGGCCCCCGGCGACCGGCGGCGACTCGATCGCGGACCGCACGTCGAGCGCCACCTCGTAGCCGTGCACGGTCAGCAGCCGGGCCCGCTCCCGGGCCTCGTCGCGGGTCAGGTTCTCTCCGGGCACGTGAGCTCCCTCTGCTCCTTCTGGTCGCTGGGCGCGGCCAGCATGTCACGGGACGCGGCGCCCGCGCACGGGCGGGAATGTGTGGGCGGCCGCGAGTGTTGGGCCGGTGTCGTGGCCAGGTGTCACCGGCCGCCCCCCAGACATGACCCGAGGAGACCCGATGTCGGAGAAGACCCCGGCGGACTTCTGGTTCGATCCGCTGTGCCCCTGGGCCTGGATGACCTCGCGCTGGATGCTCGAGGTCGAGAAGGTCCGACCGGTCGAGGTGCGCTGGCACGTGATGAGCCTGGCCGTGCTGAACGAGCCGCGGCTCGACGAGATGCCCGCCCAGTACGCCGAGATGCTGAAGACGGCGTGGGGCCCGGTGCGGGTGTGCGTCGCGGCCGAGCAGGAACACGGCCCGGAGGTGCTCGGGCCGCTCTACACGGAGCTCGGCACCCGCTTCCACAACCGGAAGCAGGAGCGTGACCGGGCCACGATCGAGGAGGCGCTGGTAGCGGCCGGGCTGCCGGCCTCGCTGGCGGACGCGGCCGAGTCGACGGAGTACGACGAGCGACTGCGCGCCTCCCACAAGGAGGGCATCGACCTGGTCGGGCAGGACGTCGGCACCCCGGTGATCGCCGTGCCGGGCGCGGACGGCTCGCAGATAGCGTTCTTCGGTCCCGTGGTCACCCCGGCCCCCAAGGGCGAGGCGGCGGCCCGACTGTGGGACGGCACGCTGCTCGTCGCCTCGACGCCCGGCTTCTACGAGATCAAGCGCACCCGCGACGCCGAGCCGCAGTTCGACTGAGGCCGGGCGCGGCAGGGAGGCCACCGGCCCGCCGCCCGCCGTGAAGGTGAGAAGACGATCGGGCGGCGGGCCGGCCGGTGCGCGCCCGGCGCCGGCCGGGCAACGCGCCGACTCATCCTGCCAGTTGATCAACGCGCCGGTGGTGGGGCTGTCGCTTTCCACCAACGGGCCCGAGGTGGATATGTCGGCAAACCCACGCGAAGATCGCCCGTTCCTTCGGTTAGCGTCAGGGGGTCTCCTTTCCCCTGCCGCCTCACCGTTCGGAGTCATCTGATGAGCACAGCCGTGCTGGCCGATCTGCTGCCCGCCGCCACCGTCTCCCGGGCCCGCGTCCGGGACGCCGCGCTGATCCTCGGCGGTGCCGCGCTCACCGGCGTCGCGGCCCAGCTGGCCGTGCCCGTGCCCGGCTCGCCGGTGCCGGTCACGGGCCAGACCTTCGCCGCGCTGCTGGTCGGCGCCTCGCTCGGCCCGGCGCGCGCCCTGACCTCGATGCTGCTGTACCTGCTGGCCGGCATGGCGGGCATGCCGTGGTTCGCCGAGGGCGCCTCCGGTGCGGCGATGCCGTCGTTCGGCTACGTCATCGGCATGACGCTGGCCGCGGCCACCGTGGGCGCGCTGGCCCGCAGGGGCGGCGACCGGACCGTGCTGCGCACCGTGGGCACGATGGCGGTGGGCACCGTGATCATCTACGCGGTCGGCGTCCCCTACCTGGCGGTGGCCACCGGCATGTCGGCGGCCGAGGCGGTCGACGCCGGTCTGGTGCCGTTCCTGATCGGTGACGCGCTGAAGGCGGCGCTGGCGATGGGCGCGCTGCCGGCGGCCTGGCACCTCGTCGGCCGTCGCGGCTGAGGGACATGACAGACTCGTCCCCATGCGCGTCTATCTCGGTTCCGACCACGCCGGCTACGAGCTCAAGAGCCATCTGATCGACTGGCTGAAGGAGCACGGCCACGAGCCCGTCGACTGCGGCCCGCACGTCTTCGACGCCGAGGACGACTACCCGCCGTTCTGCCTGCGCGCCGCCGAGCGGACGGCCGCCGACCCGGAGGCGCTGGGCGTCGTGATCGGCGGCTCGGGCAACGGCGAGGCCATCGCGGCCAACAAGGTCGCGGGCGTGCGCTGCGCCCTCGCCTGGAGCGAGGAGACGGCGCGGCTCGGCCGTGAGCACAACAACGCCAACGTGCTCAGCGTCGGCGCCCGGATGCACTCGGCGGACGAGGCCACCTCGTTCGTCGCGGTCTTCCTCTCCACCCCCTACTCGGGCGCCGACCGGCACACCCGGCGGATCGACATGCTCGCCGCCTACGAGAAGGACGGCACCCTGCCGCCGCTCCCCGAAGGGCACTGATGCCCGAGGGCCACACCATCCACCGGCTCGCCGCCGAGTACGTCACGCGCTTCGGCGGCGGCCGGCCGGTGCGGGCGGACAGCCCGCAGGGCAAGTTCGCGGACGGCGCGGCGCTGGTCGACGGGCAGCCGCTGACCGGCGCCGAGGCGCACGGCAAGCACCTCTTCCTTGGCTTCGGCCCGATCGGCTGGGTCCACATCCACCTCGGCCTGTACGGCAAGGTCGCCTTCGGCGAGGGTCCCGCGCCGGCCCCGGTCGGGCAGATCCGGCTGCGTCTGGTGGGTGCCGCCGGCTACGCGGAGCTGCGCGGGCCCACCGCGTGCGCGCTCATCACCGACGGCGAGAAGGCGGCCATCGAGGCGCGGCTGGGCCCCGACCCGCTGCGCGCCGACGCCGACCCGGAGCGGGCGTGGCGGCGGATCTCCGCGAGTCGCGTCTCGATCGCCGCGCTGCTGATGGACCAGAAGGTGGTGGCCGGGGTGGGCAACGTCTACCGGGCCGAGGTCCTCTTCCGCCACGGCATCGACCCCTACCGCGCCGGGCGTTCCCTCTCCCCCGCCGAGTGGTCGGCGATCTGGTCCGACCTGGTGGCCCTGATGCGGGAGGGCGTCCGCAACAACCGCATCGACACGGTCCGCGCCGAGCACACCCCCGAGGCCATGGGCCGGCCGCCCCGGGTGGACGACCACGGCGGTGAGGTCTACGTGTACCGCCGTGCCGGTCAGCCCTGCCTGGTCTGCGCGGCCGAGGTCGCGACCGCGACCCTGGTGGCGCGCAACCTCTTCTGGTGCCCGTCCTGTCAGGGGCGCTGACGCGCCGGCCGCCGGGGAACCGCGCCGCCGGGCCGCGCGTCGGTCCCCGTGAGCGGTGCGCCCGCATCCGCGACAGGCGTTGGGGAAGAGGGACATGAGCGAGCGGTCACACTCGGGGAACGGCGAGGCGGCGGCCGGGGACGGCCCCTGGTGGGCGGGGTTGGGCGTCGTCGGCGGGGTGCTCCTCGTGGTGCTCGGCCTCGGCGTCGCCGGCTTCCTGTTCTTCGGTGGGGTGGACGACGACGGCGACCTGACCGGTCTTTACGGCGCGGCCAGGGTCGCCGCGATCGGCCTCGTCGTCGCGGGCGGCGCGCTGCTGGCGAGGCGGCGGCGCGGCTGAGGCCGCCCGCTCAGTAGAGGGGGAAGGCCCAGCCGCCGGGGTACCAGGGCTCGCGTTCGCCGCGGAAGGCCGCCGAGGCGCGGGCCAGCGCGCCCGGGCGGGTCTCCTCGACGCGGCCGGCGGCCGCGAGGGTGGCCAGGGTGGTGCCGCCGAGGAAGGCGGCGCCGAGTTCGGCGACGGTGAGGCGCAGGTCGGCGGGGGCGGTGGTGGGCGCGCAGGCGGCGCCTCCGCCGTCGGCGAGGAGCCGGTACCGCCGGGTGTTCCAGGGGCAGAAGTCGTCCCGCACGTCGAGCACGACGTCCAGCGGCTGGGCGTAACCCCGACGTCGACGAGGCGCACCCAGAGCCGGTCGACCAGGGCCGAGGTGACGGCCCTGGGCTCGGCGAGCAGGTGGGGCAGCGGCTCGTCCGGCGCGCCCTCGTGGTCGATCCAGGTCACCAGGTCGAGCCCGGTGAGGAAGCGCCAGAGGGCGGCGTACGCCTGGCGGGTGAGCGCCGCGAGTTCCACGACCTCCGCCACGCCCGTGTCGTCGACGGCGCGGTGCCGGTAGAGGGCGTAGCCGGTGGCCCGGCCGTCGCGCTCCTGGTGCACGACGTACCGGAGGGCGGTGGCCCCGCCGCGGCGGTGCCGGTGGTCGGCGAGGCGGGCCCGCCAGTGCGGCTCCTGCCGGTCGGGCCAGCCGACGGTCGTGGCCCGCGCCTCGTCGTAGACCCGCTCGACGAGCGGGCGGGCCGCGCCGGGGTCGAGCTGCCGCACGACGCCGTCGCCGCAGTCCACGTCCGGGCGGAGGCGCAGGGCGCGCCGGTCGCAGCGGATCCGGTTCCCGAGCGTGCCGGGGCCGTAGCCGTAGCGCCCGTAGATCCCGGCCTCCGAGGGGCGGAGCGCGGCGATCGGCTCGCGGCCGTTCTCGTGCAGGTCCGTGAGCTGGGCGCGCATCATCGCGGTGAGCAGGCCGCGCCGCCGGTGCGTCGGTGCCACGCCCACGGAGGCGACGCCGGCCACCGGCAGGACGCCGCCGGGCACGGTCAGGGCCCGGCGGTAGACGGAGGCGCCGGCCACCGGCCGGCCCTCGTCGAACGCGCCGAGCGTCCGCGCGAGGTCGGTGGCGGCCCGCTGGTCGGCCAGCTCCTCGTCGGTGCGGTCCATGCCGTAGGTGTCGGCGATCATGCGCGCCCAGGCGTCGAACTCCTCGTCCCGCACGGCGCGCGGTGGGTATGGCTGGTTGGTCACCGGTTCTGTCTACCCGACACCTCGCTCGATCGCGGACGCGGCCCCCAACGCGGCGACGTCACGCGACTCCGGCGGGCCCCGCGCAGGCTTCGGCGATGGCGGCGGTGTCCCAGTAGAACGGTTGGACCCGGGCGATCCGGCCGTCCTCGATCGTGAGGGTCTGCAGGATGGGGAAGGCGAGCTCCCGGCCGGTGGTGCGGGCGCGGGCCCGGACCTGGGTGAGGACCACCGCGGTCTCGCCCGTGGCCAGGAACTCCTGCTCCACCATGTCGAAGGACTCCCACGTCAGGCTCATGGCCAGGAAGAACCGCTCCATGCCGGCGTGCCCGCGCCAGGTGCCGCCGAAGGGCAGGGCCTCGGCCTGGTGCAGCACGACGTCGGGCGAGAAGTACGGGGCGAGCGGGGCGAAGGAGGCCTTGCCGGGGCCGCCGGCCGCCAGGTACGCGGCCTCCGCCGCGTACATGCCGGTGAGCACGGCTGTCGAGTCGGTGGTCGTCGATGCGTCGGTCATGCCACCAGCGTCACCGCCGGTGCCGTGGCCCGCCGGCGGTGATCGGACGTCGCGTTGCGTTCCCGGTCAGGTGCGCGGCGCGGTGAACGCCGTGGTGAGCAGGGTGATCAGGCGCTCGGTGTCCGTTTCAGGGCCTGTCGGGGAGGTGTCGGGCGAGAGGCCGGTGAGGGTGCCCGACTGGTGGAGGGCGAGCAGGCCGATCATCGCGCGGTAGCGGAACGTGACCTCGTCGGCCGGGAGTTCGGGGAGGGCGGCGGCGAGTGCCGTGCGGTAGCGGCCCTCGACGGGGCTGACCTCGTCGGCGAAGATCCGCCGGATCCGGGGGTCGGGCTCGCACACGACGCGGCCGACGAACCGGGCGACGCGCGGGCCGCGCGGGCCGTGCCGGCGGACCAGGCTGGCGCCGGTCCCGACGAAGGTCCGCACCAGGTCCCCGACGCCCGGGGGCGTGCCGGCGGCCGTCAACTCGTCGAGCCGCCGCTCCCGTTCGGCGTTGACCGACTCCATGGCGCGCCGCACGACGGCGCGCAGCAGGCCCTCCTTGGAGCCGAAGTGGTAGTTGACGGCGGCCACGTTGGCCCCGGCCGCCTCCGTGACGGCGCGGAGCGTGGTGGCGGCGTAGCCGTGGTCGCCGAAGAGCTCCTCGGCGGCGTCGAGGATCCGGCTCTTGGTCGGGGAGGCGTCTGGCATCGGGCCCACGTTAAAACAAGCGCTTGATCGAGGCAACGTCGACGTGCTTCTATTCAAACGACCGCTTGAATCGTACGTTTGAGGGAGTTGCGTCATGGAGTCCGCGGAGATATCGAGCGCCCGGCGCCGGGCCGTCGTGCTGGGGGTGATGTGTCTGGCGCTCGCCGTGGTGGTCGGCATGCTGGCCTCGCTGCTGGTGGCCGTCCCCGGCATGGCGGGGGATCTGGGTGCCTCCGAGGCCGAGTTGCAGTGGGTCATGAACGCCTACGGCGTCGCGTTCGCCGGCCTGCTGCTGACCGGCGGCGCCCTGGGAGACCGGTACGGCCGCCGGGGGGTGCTGCTCACCGGCCTCGCGCTGTTCGGCGTCGCATCGGCCACGGTCGTCGCGGTGGACGACGTGACCGCGATCATCGCCCTGCGCGTGGTGGCCGGCGTCGGCGCGGCGCTGGTCATGCCGATGACGCTGGCCGTGATCACCCACGCCTTCCCGCCGGAGGAGCGCGGCCGGGCGGTCGGCGTCTGGTCGGGGATCAGCTTCGGCTCGGCGCTGCTCGGCGTGCTGGCCGCCGGCGGGCTGCTCGAACTCTTCTCCTGGCGGTCGGTGTTCGTGCTCAACGCCGGCCTCGCGGCCGTGGCGCTGCTGGCTTCGGCAGTGGTCACGCCCGCGTCGCGGAACCCGGACCCGGCGCCCTTGGACGCCGTCGGTTCCCTGCTGTCGGTCGCCGGGATCGGTGCCCTGGTCTTCGGCATCGTCGAGGGACCCGAGCGCGGCTGGGGCGACCCGGCGGTGCTGGGCGGGCTCGGCGCCGGGGTGGTGGGGCTCGTCACCTTCGTGCGCTGGGAGTCGGGGCGCGAACGGCCGCTGCTCGACCCGCGGGTGTTCCGGCTCCGTGGCGTCTCGGCCGGCTCGCTGGTGATCACGGCGGAGACCCTGGCCATGTTCGGCTTCTTCTTCCTCCTGCTCCAGCACCTGCAACAGGTTCTGGGGTACTCGCCGTTCCGGGCCGGGCTCGCGCTCGTGCCGATGGCCCTGTCCGCCATCGCCTTCTCGCCGCTCGCGCCGCCGATCGCCCAGCGGTACGGCATGCGCGCGGTGGTGGGCGGCGGGATGGCGACGATCGGGCTCGGGCTCGGCCTCATGGGCCTCCTCGCGGACCGCGCGAGCTACTGGCCGGTGTTGGGCAGCACCGCGCTCCTCGGCGCCGGCATCGCCTTCGCCGCCACCCCGGCC
Source organism: Streptomyces sp. NPDC127098 (assembly GCF_042722465.1). NCBI lineage: Bacteria > Bacillati > Actinomycetota > Actinomycetes > Kitasatosporales > Streptomycetaceae > Streptomyces > Streptomyces sp. NPDC127098. The sequence continues at coordinate 7,636 of NZ_JBHXFJ010000082.1, read as the reverse complement.
ACGGACGCGATCGTCGCCGCCCTGCCGCGCGGCGAGCAGGGCGTCGCCTCCGCGCTCAACGACCTCACCCGCGAACTCGGCGGCGTGCTGGGCATCGCGGCGCTCGGCAGCGCCTTCAACACCGTCTACCGCGCGGAGATCGCGGACGCCACGAGCGCGGAGGCGCCGCGCGACTCGCTCGCCGCCGCGCTGGCCACGGCCGAGCGGCTCGGCGGTCCGGCCGGCGAGCGGCTGGCCGAGGCGGCCCGCGACGCCTTCACCGCCGGCATGCTCGGCGCCCTGCTGGTCGGCGGAGCGGTGGTGGTCGTGGGCGGGCTCGCCGCCGCGCTCCTGCTACCTGGGCGGGACGCGAGTGACCCGAACTGACGTCCATTTCCCCCAGCTTGGTCCGCGTTTGCCCACAGGCGGGTAACAGCGGTGGAGTCGGGCGGCGACAACGGGTAATCCGTGGCGCATGAGTGAGAACACGCCTCTGGTGCCTCGGCCGTTGCGACAGCTCGCCGAGGGGGCTCGGTCGGTGATGACCACGCGGGAGTTGCGGCGGCACGGGGTGCCGGTGGCGGCGGCGCACGAGCGGTGTCGGCCCGGCGGGCCGTGGCAGATGCCGCTGCCCGGCGTCTTCCTGCTGCACGCGGGGCCGCCGAGCGGGGAGGAGATGCTACGGGCGGTGTTGGGCTACATCGGGGGCCGGCCAGGGGAGGCGGTGGTGACGGGGCTCGCGGCGCTGGCCCTGCACGGGTTCAACGGGGCGCCGTCGCTCGGGGAGTTGGACCGGATGGACGTGCTGGTGCCCAGGACGCGGCGGCTGCGGTCGTCCGGTCCCGCCCGGCTGGTGCGTACCGAGGTGCTGCCCAGGGCCGTGGAGTTGGCCGGTTTTCCGGTGGCGCCGGTGGAGCGGGCGCTGGCCGACGCGGCGGGCCGGATCGGGGACGCGACGACGGTGCGGCGGCTGTTGACCGAGGCGGTGCGCGGCGGGCACTGCGAGGCGTCGGCGGTGCTGCGGGAGTTGGCCAGGGCCCGGCTGCTCGGCCGACCACAGGTGGCGGGCGCGGTACGGACGTTGCTCGCCGAGGGCCGGTCGGTCTCCGAGGAACGGCTGCTGGACGCCGTTCGCCTGGGCCGGCTGCCGGACCCCTGCTGGAACGTGGGGCTCTGGCTACCGGACGGCCCCTACGTGGGCGCGGTGGACGCCTACTGGCCGGCGCAGGGGGTGGCGGTGGAGATCGACGACGGGAACGAGGGTGGCGCCGGCGAGTGGCGGGGGACGCTGGCCGGGATCGGGGTGCGGCTCGTGCGGGTCACGCCGCGGCGGCTGCGCGAGTGCCCGCTCGGCGAGGCGGCCAGGGTGCGGGCGGCGCTGCGGGCGGCGGCGGCCGGGCCGCCGGCCAACTATCTGGTGGTGCTGCCCCGTTGAGTGACGCGCCGGCCCGGTAAATGCGAGTAACACAAATGTTACCGATAGGAATGGGACAACCTCGGTCACAAGTGACGCCAGGGTTCCGGTACTTCCGTAGGATGACCCGTCATCCTGATCAGGTAATCCGACCAAGGATGTCCATGTCACAGAGATCACGTCACAGACCGCTGTCCCGCGTCACCCTGGCCGCCGGTCTGGTGGCCTCGCTCGGTCTCGCCGGCCTCACCCCCGCGCTGGCCGCCGACGACGTTCCCCCACCAGTCACCGACAAGCCCATCGGCGAGAAGTTCTCCACCCAGGACGCCGCCCTGCTCGCCGAGGCCAAGGCGGGTGACGAGCCGTTCGTCACCCTGATGATCGCCGCCGAGCCGGGCGCCACCGAGGAGGTCGCCGAGACCGTCGGCGGCGTGCCGGGGGCCTCCGTCGGCTTCACCGAGGACGAGATCGGCTACGTGCGCGTGACCGTGCGCACCGGCCGGGCCGACCAGGCCATCGAGGAGGCCGTCGGCCTGGACTCCGTCCACGCCATCGACCTCAACGACGAGATCCCCGTGCCGGATCCGCTGCCCGAGACGGGTGCCGGCACGGGCTCGGGCAACGCCGGGCGCGCCTACTCCGCGCCCGACGCCGACACCCCGGCCGTCAACCCGTACCAGCCGGCCCACGAGACCGGCGCCGTCGACTTCGTCGACGACCACCCGCGCTGGGACGGCCGCGGCGTCACCATCGGCGTCCTGGACACCGGTGTCGACCTCGCCCACCCGGCGCTCCAGGAGACCACCACCGGCGAGCCGAAGATCACCGACTGGGTCACCGCCACCGACCCGATCATCGACGGCGACGGCTCCTGGCGCGCGATGGTCACCGCCGTCTCCGGCTCCTCCTTCACCTACTCGGGCCGGCAGTACACGGCGCCCGAGGGCGAGTACCTGATCAACGCCTTCCGCGAGTCCGTGGCCGTCGGCGAGATCGGCCGCGACGTCAACCGCGACGGCGACACCACCGACAGCTGGGCCGTGCTCTACGACCCCGAGGCCGGCACCGTCCGCGTCGACCTGGACAACGACGGCGACTTCGCCGACGAGGACGAGCTGCGGCCGTACGGCGACAGCGGCCAGATCGGCTGGTTCGGCACCGACGACCCCGACACCGAGATCGCCGAGGCCCTGCCGTTCGTCGTGGAGATCCGCGAGGACGTGCCGATGGACCCCTACGGCGGCGACTGGGTCGGCCAGACCGCCGACTTCGTCAACATCGGCATCGTCTCCGGCCGCCACGGCACCCACGTGGCCGGCATCACCGCCGCCAACAGCCTGTTCGGCGGCGAGATGAACGGCGCCGCGCCCGGCGCCCAGGTCGTCTCCTCGCGCGCCTGCGTGTTCGGCGGCGGCTGCACCTACACCGCGCTGTTCGAGGGCATGATCGACCTCGTCGTCAACCGCGACGTCGACCTCGTCAACGTCTCGATCGGCGGCCTGCCGGCGCTCAACGACGGCAACAACGCCCGCGCCAGGCTCTACAACGAGCTGATCACCACCTACGACGTCCAGCTGTTCATCTCCGCGGGCAACGACGGCCCCGGCACCAACACCGTCGGCGACCCGTCCGTCGCCGACCTGGTGGTGAGCGTCGGCGCCGGCATCTCCCGGGAGACCTGGGCCGCCAACTACGGCTCCGGCGTGCGGACCTCGTACGCCATGCTGCCGTTCTCCTCGGCCGGCCCGCGCGACGACGGCGGCTTCAAGCCCACCCTGGTCGCCCCCGGCGCGTCGATCAACACCATCCCGACCTGGCAGCCCGGCGCCCCCGTCGCCGAGGCAGGCTACGCGCTGCCGGCCGGCTACGGCATGCTCCAGGGCACCTCGATGTCCTCGCCGCAGGCCGCCGGTGCCGCCGCGCTGCTGCTGTCGGCCGCCGACCAGCGGAACATCGACCTCTCGGCCGCCGACCTGCGCACGGCGCTGACCAGTTCGGCCGACTCGATCAGGGGCGTGCAGGCGCACGAGCAGGGCGCCGGGCTCATCGACGTCCCGGCCGCCTGGCAGCTGATCACCCGCGGCGCCACCGCCCACGAGTACACCGTGACGGCCCCCGTCGACCACGTCCTGGCCGACCACCTGGCCACCCCGGGGCAGGGCACCGGCGTCTACGACCGGGAGAGCGCCCCGGCCGTGGGCGAGTCCGAGGAGTACGAGGTCACCATCGTCCGCACCACGGGCCCCAACCGGCCGGTGCGGCACGATCTGGCCCTGACCAACAACCACGACGACACCTTCCGGTTGCTCGGCCCCTCCAGCGTCACGCTGCCGCTGAACCAGCCGGTGACCGTCACCCTGCGGGCCAAGCCGCGGTCCTCCGGCGTCCACAGCGCCATCCTCACGGTCAACGACCGCGCCACCCAGGGCATCGACCAGCACGTCCTCGCCACCATCGTCGTGCCCCGGGAACTGGGCGCCCCCGACTACGCGTTGACCGAGTCGGGCACCGCCACCCGCAACGACTCGACCTCCTACTTCGTCACCGTGCCCGAGGGCACGAGGACGCTGGAGGTCGCCCTGTCCGGGCTGACCGAGGGCAGCCAGACCCGCTGGATCGCCATCTCGCCCGAGGGCCTTCCCGCGGACGACTCCAGCACCGTCAACTGCTACCCCAACTACAACAACCCGGCGAACACCTGCCGGCCCGACCTGCGCTCCTACGACGACCCGACCCCGGGCGTCTGGGAGTTCGAGGTCGAGTCGCGGCGCACCTCGCCGCTGCTGAGCAACCCCTACACGCTCACCGCCGCCGCGCTCGGCACCACCTTCGAACCGGAGACCGTGACCGTCGAGGAGGCCACGGTCGGCACCCCGACGCCCGTCACCTGGGAGGTCACCAACGGGTTCGCCCCCATCGAGGGCTCCCTGGCGGCCGGCGAGCTGGGCTCCGCGTTCAGCGACACGCCGACGATCACGCCGGGCGAGTACCTCACCAACGAGGTCGAACTCGGCGAGGGCGTCTCGCAGTTCGAGGTCACCATCGGCTCGGCCGCCGACCCGGGCGCCGACCTCGACCTGTACGTGTATCTGGACGGCGAACTGGTGGGCCAGTCCACCAGCTCCTCGGCCGAGGAACTGGTCCGGCTGACCGACCCGGCCGCCGGCAGCTACACCATCGAGGTGCACGGCTACGCCGTCCCGTCCGGATCCACCACCTTCGCCTACCGGGACGCCTACCTCAGCGCCGGGCTCGGCACCGTCGCCGTGGACACCGACCGCGTGGTCGAGCTGGCCAACGGCGCGTCGACCGACGTCGCCGCCGAGGTCACCGTCGCCGAGGCGGCGGCGGACGCCGGCGCGGGCCGCCAGGTCTTCGGGGAGGTCCAGCTGCGCAACGCGGCGGGCACCGTCACCGGGACCGGGCACGTCTCCGTCCAGCGGGTCACCGCACCGTAGCCACCCCCAGGGGCGACGGTGAGGAAACCGGGGCGGGCACGCGGCGAGGAGCCGCGCGCCCGCCCCGGCCGCGTCTTCCGTGGAAGGATGGCGACACCGCAGAGCTCGCAGCTTAAGGAGAGACCAGGTGCCAGGCACGAATCTGACCCGGGAGGAAGCGCGGGAGCGGGCACGGCTGCTCAGCGTCGACGCTTACGACATCACGCTCGACATCTCGGGGGCGCAGGAGGGCGGGACCTTCCGCTCCGAGACCGTCGTGCGGTTCACCGCCCGGGAGGCCGGCGCAACCTTCGTGGACCTGATCGCCCCCGAGGTGCGCGAGGTGGAGCTCAACGGCACCGCGCTCGACCCGGCCGAGGTGTTCGCCGACTCGCGGATCGCGCTGCCGGCCGTGGTCGAGGGCCACAACGAGCTGCGGGTGCTGGCCGACTGCGCCTACACCAACACCGGCGAGGGGCTGCACCGCTCCGTCGACCCCGTGGACCAACAGGCCTACCTCTACACCCAGTTCGAGGTGCCGGACGCGCGCCGCGTCTACGCCTGCTTCGAACAGCCCGACCTCAAGGCCACCTTCACCTTCACCGTGACGGCGCCCGAGGGCTGGACGGTCATCTCCAACTCCCCCACGCCGGAGCCCAAGGACAACGTCTGGCGGTTCGCGGCCACCCCCCGCGTCTCCACCTACATCACCGCGCTGATCGCCGGCCCCTACCACTCGGTGCACAGCAGCTGGGAGGGCGCGGGCCGCACGGTGCCGCTCGGCATCTACTGCCGCCCCTCGCTCGCCGAACATCTCGACGCCGAGGCCATCTTCGAGGTCACCCGGCAGGGGTTCGACTGGTTCCAGGAGAAGTTCGACTACCCCTACCCGTTCGCCAAGTACGACCAGCTGTTCGTCCCGGAGTTCAACGCTGGCGCGATGGAGAACGCGGGCGCCGTCACCATCCGCGACCAGTACGTCTTCCGCTCCAAGGTGACGGACGCGGCCTACGAGATGCGGGCCGAGACCATCCTCCACGAGCTGGCCCACATGTGGTTCGGCGACCTGGTCACCATGGAGTGGTGGAACGACCTGTGGCTCAACGAGTCGTTCGCCACCTACACCTCCATCGCCTGCCAGGCGCACGCCCCCGGCAGCCGCTGGCCGCACGCCTGGACCAGCTTCGCCAACCAGATGAAGACCTGGGCCTACCGGCAGGACCAACTGCCCTCCACCCACCCGATCATGGCCGAGATCCGCGACCTCGACGACGTCCTGGTCAACTTCGACGGCATCACCTACGCCAAGGGCGCCAGCGTCCTCAAGCAGCTGGTGGCGTACGTCGGCATGGACGAGTTCTTCCGCGGCGTGCAGGCGTACTTCAAGCGCCACGAGTGGTCCAACACGCGGCTCTCCGACCTGCTGACCGCGCTGGAGGAGACCAGCGGCCGCGACCTCACCGCCTGGTCGAAGGCGTGGCTGGAGACCGCCGGCATCAACGTCCTGCGCCCCGAGATCGAGGTCGACGCGGACGGCGTCATCACCTCGTTCGCGGTCCGCCAGGAGGCCCCGGCGCTGCCGGAGGGCGCCAAGGGCGAACCCACGCTGCGGCCGCACCGGATCGCCATCGGCCTCTACGAACTGACCGACGGCGCGCTGGAGCGGGTGGAGCGGCTCGAACTCGACGTCGACGGCGAGCTGACCAAGGTGCCGGCCCTGGAGGGCCGGCCGCGCCCCGCCGTCGTCCTCCTCAACGACGACGACCTCTCCTACGCCAAGGTGCGGCTCGACCCGGCCTCCATGGCGGTCGTCACCGAGCACCTGGCCGACTTCACCCTGTCGCTGCCGCGCGCGCTGTGCTGGGCCTCGGCCTGGGACATGACCCGCGACGGCGAGATGGCCACCCGCGACTACCTGGCGCTCGTCCTCTCCGGCATCGGCCGGGAGTCCGACATCGGCGTCGTCCAGTCCCTGCACCGCCAGGTCAAGCTGGCTCTCGACCTGTACGCGGCGCCCGACTGGCGGCCGACCGGGCTCACGCTCTGGTCCGACGCCGCCCTGGAGCGGCTGCGCGCCGCCGAGCCGGGCGGTGACCACCAGCTGGCCTGGGCCCGCGCCTTCGCGGCCACGGCCCGCACCGACGAACAACTCGACGTGCTGGCTGGCCTGTTGGCCGGCTCCGTGACGATCGAAGGACTGGCCGTCGACACCGAGCTGCGGTGGGCGCTGCTCCAGCGCCTCGCCGCCACCGGGCGTGCCGACGAGCCGGAGATCGCGGCCGAGCTGGAGCGCGACCGCACCTCCGCGGGCGAGCGCCACGCGGCGACGGCCCGGGCCGCCCGGCCCACGCCGGAGGCGAAGGCCGCGGCCTGGGCCTCGGTCGTCGAGGACGAGAAGCTGCCGAACGCGGTCCAGGAGGCCGTGATCAGCGGCTTCGTCCAGACCGACCAGCGGGAGCTGCTCGCGCCCTACACGGAGAAGTACTTCGCCGCGCTCAAGGACGTCTGGGAGTCCCGCAGCCACGAGATGGCCCAGCAGATCGCGGTCGGCCTCTACCCGGTGATCCAGGTCTCCGAGGAGACGCTGACGGCGACGGACGCGTGGCTCGCCAGGACCGACCCGACGCCGGCGCTGCGGCGGCTGGTGACGGAGTCCCGGGCGGGCGTCGAACGGGCGCTCAAGGCCCAGGCCGCCGACGCCGGCGCCGGCGCCTAGCCGGCGGGGCGTGGCCGCGGGCGGGGGGGGGGGGGGTTTAAGGCGGCCGCCCCCCCCCCCCCCGCGGCGGGGCGGGGGGGGGGGGGGGGG
>NZ_JBHXFJ010000081.1:0-28530 GCF_042722465.1 Streptomyces sp. NPDC127098 | reverse complement strand
GTCGCGGGGCGACGACCCGGCGCACGGGCTTTCGGGTCCCTGGTCAGAGGGCGTCGGGGCCGCGCTCGCCGGTCCTGACCCGGACGGCGGTATCGACGGGCACGCTCCAGACCTTCCCGTCACCGATCTTGCCGGTGCGGGCCGCCTTGACGACGACCTCGACGAGCTGGTCGGCGTCGGAGTCCTCGACGAGGATCTCGATACGGATCTTCGGCACCAGGTCGACGGTGTACTCCGCGCCCCGGTAGACCTCGGTGTGCCCGCGCTGCCGGCCGTAGCCGCTGGCCTCGGTGACGGTGAGGCCGTGCACCCCGAAGGCCTGGAGGGCCGCCTTCACCTCGTCGAGCCGGTGCGGCTTGATCACCGCGGTGATGAGCTTCATGCGTCAACCTTCTTCGCGTCGGCACGGACCGGGACACTGTCGACGGACACCGGGGCGGTGCCGGACTGGGAGAAGTCGTACCCGGTCTCGGCGTGGTACGCCAGGTCGAGGCCCGCGGTCTCCTCCTCCTCGCTCGCCCGGAAGCCGATGGTGCGCTGGATCAGCCAGGCCAGGAGGTAGGTGACGACGAACGAGTAGGCCAGCACGGAGAAGGCGCCGAGGGCCTGCTTGCCGAACTGCTCGAAGCCGCCGAGGCCGCCGGTGGCCAGGAAGCCGACGAGCAGGGTGCCGACGAGGCCGCCGACGAGGTGGACGCCCACGACGTCGAGCGAGTCGTCGTAGCCCAGCTTGTACTTCAGGCCCACGGCCCAGGCGCAGGCGATGCCCGCGACCACGCCGATGAGGATGGCGCCCATCGGGTTGACGTGCGCGCCGGACGGGGTGATGGCGACCAGGCCGGCGATGGCGCCGGAGGCGGCGCCCAGGGTGGTGAACGCGCCGTGGCGGATGCGCTCGTAGATCAGCCAGCCGACGATGGCGGCGCCGGTGGCGACCTGCGTGTTGAGGGCCATGAGGGCGGCGGTGCCGTTGGGGCTGAGGGCGGAGCCGGCGTTGAAGCCGAACCAGCCGAACCACAGCAGGCCGGCGCCGAGCAGCACCATGGGCAGGTTGTGCGGCCGCATCGGGTCCTTCTTGAAGCCGACGCGCTTGCCGATCACCAGGGCGGCGGCCAGACCGCCCGCGCCCGCGTTGATGTGCACCGCGGTACCGCCGGCGAAGTCGATGACCTCCTGCTCGAACAGCCAGCCGGTCGGCGCCCACACCCAGTGCGCGACCGGGAAGTAGACGATGGTCACCCACAACACGATGAACAGCGCCCAGCTGCCGAACTTGACGCGGTCGGCGAGCGCGCCGCTCATCAGGGCGGGGGTGAGGATCGCGAACATCAGCTGGAAGACGATGAAGGCGATCTGCTCACCCTGGTCCACGGTGATGTCCTGGAGACCGAGGTAGTCCAGGTTTCCGAGGATCGGGCTGCTGCTGGTGTCGCTGAAGGTGAGGGAGAAACCGTAGAGCACCCACAGGAGGCTGACGATGCCCAACGAGATAAAGGACATCATCAGCATGTTGAGGGCGCTCTTGACCCGGACCATGCCGCCGTAGAAGAAGGCGAGGCCCGGGGTCATGAGCATCACCATGGCGGCACAGATCACCACATAGGCGATGTTCGTCGATGACAGCACTTCTTCAGGACTCAACGTGGACGTCTCCTCGGAATTACGACCCGTGCGGGCAGGATCATGGGGTCAGGATTCGCCACAGGCTCTCTGAGGGCCGTTTCGGTCGATGGCCCCATTTGTTTCACGGGCGTGACGATGGGGCCCGACGTGTTACACGGTAATGAAGTGGATCTGTCCGCGGCCGCGGCGCGGTTATCGTGTCCCGCACCGCCGACGCCGCCGAGGTCCGCCCGCCACGGCCGCGTCCCGGGTCAGACGGCCCGGCTCGCCCGCCCCTGCCTGAACTGCGTGGTGGCGAACTCCGAGACCTCGCGCACCTCGGTGACGTCGCCGAAGTCCCGCCAGGCGGTGGCAAGCGTCTTCCGCAGCCGGTTGTCCACCCGTTCGGAGCGCAGCCGCTCGGCGAGCCGCATCGCCTGCATGGCCTGGGCCGCGCAGGCGCCGGGCTCGCGCGCGAGAAGGTGCACGGTGGCCATGCCGATGAGGTTCAGTGCATACGACCTGTGGTGCCCGCCGTCCGGGTCCTCCTCGCATTCGCGGGCGAAAAGCTCCACCGCGCGCTCCATCAGCGGCCTGGCGTGCGAGAGGTAGGAGGTGGAGCGGCCGGCGACGTAGGCGAGGTCCCGGTAGGAGTGCGCGTTCTCCGCGTTGAGCTCGGCCTCCGAGAAGAAACCGATCCAGTCCGGCTCGGGCTCGGCCGGGTCCCGGTCGTGGAAGGTCTCCTGGGCGAGCCGGACGGCGCGGTGGCACTTCTGGGTGTGGCCCAGGGTGGCCTGCGCGCGCCCCTCCATCGCGTACAGCATGGCCTGGGTGCGGCCGGTGGCGCCGTCCCTGCTGCCGTACTGGGCGAGGTGGATCAGCTCCAGCGCGTCCTCACCGCGGCCCAGGTGGATCATCTGGCGGCTCATCTTGGAGAGGATGTACGCGCCGAGCGGGCGGTCCTCGGCCTCCTTGGCGGCGTGCAGCGCCAGCACGAAGTACTTCTGCGCGGTGGGCTGGAGCCCGATGTCGTAGCTCATCCAGCCGGCGAGCTCGGCGAGCTCGGCCGTGACGCGGAAGAGACGTTTGCGCACCGGTCCCGGATGCGATTCCTGCAGCAGGTCGGTGACCTCGTGGAGTTGGCCGACGACGGCCTTGCGGCGGAGCCCGCCGCCGCTCTGCGCGTCCCACTGGCGGAACTGCGCGATGGTCGCCTCGAGCTCGGCGAGCTCGGGCCCTGAGAGCCCGGTCAGCCGGCGGGAACCCGCGCGGTCCTGGCCCGGCACGGCGGCCAGCGTGGCGCCCGCCGCCTCGTGGCCGCCGCTCGGCGTCGGCACGAGCCAGCGCTGCATCGGCTCTATCAGGGCCGGCCCCGCCGACATGGTGAGGGAGGTGCCGAGGAAGCCGCGCCGGCCGAGCATCAGGTCGCTGCGGGAGAACTCGTTGATCAGCGCGACCGTCTGCGGGCCCGCCCAGGGCAGGTCGATCCCGGAGACCGCGGCGGACTGCCGGGCGGAGCGCAGGCCCAGGTCCTCGACGCTCACCACGCAGCCGAACCGCTCCGAGAACAGCTCGGAGAGGATGCGTGGTATCGGCTCGCGGGGCTGCTCGCCGTCCAGCCAGCGCCGGACCCGGGAGGTGTCGGTGCTGATGTGGTGGGCGCCGAGCTGGCGGGCCCGGCGGTTCACCTGCCGGGCCAGCTCGCCCTTGGACCACCCGCTACGGTGGAACCACGACGTGAGCCGCTCGTTCGGCTGTCTTGCGGCGGTGCCGCCACTGCCGCTACCTCCCACGGTTAAGCCCCCATCCCGGGTCTCCCGATCTCGCCCGCCGCCTGCTGACAACGAGTCTAGGAATGCACTGAAAGTAATCCTACGGTCACCGGTGTGGCGAGTGGCGCCAGGGAATCGCCACCATTCGCCACCCCTCCGCGTGAACACTCATGCCCCTGGTACGCGCTTCACTTGTACGCACGATGTTCGACGTTGGGGGAAGCGAAGCACGACGGGGGCGCGCGTTATCGAACGCACTCCCCACGGCGCGCCCCACCGCCAGGCGTAACCATCGGCAGACCGACCCCGTTGGAGAGTGCATGGGCTTCACGATCGGCGGAATGCGGGAGATCCGGGAGCTTCGGCTGGCCGCCCGGCGCCCACGGCGCTCCGGCCGGGCCTCCCTCGCGACGGCCGTGGCCGAGTACACGGGCCTGTGGGGATGGGACGTGGTGCCCGGCGTCGGGGCCACCAGGCGCGGCGGGGCGCACGGCAGGGTCGAGTGTCGCTGCGGGCGGGCGGACTGCCCGGCGCCAGGGGACCATCCGCTCGATCCCGACCTCTCGGTGCCCGCCGGCACCACGCTCGACCAGGTGCTCGACGTGTGGGACGCGGCCTGGGCCGCGGCCCCCGGCGGGGCCACGGTGCTGCTGCCGACGGGGCTCTCCTTCGACGTGATCGACGTGCCGGCCGCCGCCGGCCGCCTGGCGCTCCCCCGCCTCGATCGGATGGGCCTGCCCCTCGGCCCGGTGGCGCTTGCGCCGCACGGCCGCGCCTGGTTCTTCGTCGCGGCCGGCGCCGCCGCCGAGTTGCCGCAGCTGCTCTACCGCACCGGCTGGGACGACGCCCTGCTCGACCTGCGCGGCCTGGGCAAGGGCGCCCACGTCACGGCCCCGCCGTCGGCGCACGCCGGCCTCGGCCCGGTGCGGTGGCTGCGGCCGCCGGCCCTGGAGACGGCGGCAGCCCCGCCGCAGGCCCGACTGCTGCTCGGCACCCTCGCCTACGGTCTCGCCGCCGCCACCCGGTGACGACCGGGCCGCCGGGGCGGCCCGGCCCGCTCAGTCGATCAGCGCGTCGACGAACGCCTCGGGGTCGAAGGGCGCCAGGTCGTCGGGGCCCTCGCCCAGGCCCACCAGCTTGACGGGCACGCCCAGCTCGCGCTGCACCGCGACCACGATGCCGCCCTTGGCGGTGCCGTCCAGCTTGGTCAGCGCGATACCCGTGACGTCCACCACCTCGGCGAAGACCCGCGCCTGGACCAGGCCGTTCTGCCCGGTGGTGGCGTCGAGCACCAGCAGCACCTCGTTGACCGGGCCCTGCTTCTCGACCACCCGCTTGACCTTGCCCAGCTCGTCCATCAGGCCGGCCTTGGTGTGCAGCCGCCCGGCCGTGTCCACGAGCACCACGTCGGCGCCCTCCGCGATGCCCTCGCGCACCGCGTCGAAGGCCACCGAGGCCGGGTCGCCGCCCTCGGGGCCGCGCACCGTGCGCGCGCCCACCCGCTGGCCCCAGGTCTGGAGCTGGTCGGCGGCCGCCGCCCGGAAGGTGTCGGCCGCGCCGAGGACCACGGACCTGCCGTCCGCGACCAGCACCCGGGCCAGCTTGCCCGTGGTCGTGGTCTTGCCGGTGCCGTTGACGCCCACCACGAGCACCACGGCCGGCCGCTCCTCGCCGGTCTCGGAGACGCCGCCCTCGGTGTGCACCGCGCGGTCCAGGTCGGTGCCGACCAGCGCCAGCAGCTCCTCGCGCAGCAGCGCCCGCAGCTCCTCGGGCGTCCTGGTGCCGAGCACCCGCACCCGCTCGCGCAGCCGGCCGACCAGCTCCTGCGTCGGCCCCACGCCCACGTCCGCGGTGAGCAGCGTGTCCTCGATCTCGTCCCAGGTCTCGTCGTCGAGCCGCTCGCGCGAGAGCAGGGTGAGCAGGCCACGCCCGAGCGTGTTCTGCGAGCGGGCCAGCCTGGCGCGCAGCCGCACCAGGCGCCCCGCGGCCGGCTCCGGCACCTCGATCGGCGGCGCCTCCGGCTCGGCCAGGGCCTCGGCCTCCTCGGCCGGCGGCAGCGCGACGTCCTCGATGGTGCGCCGCTCCTCGTCCACGCCCACGGAGGCGTCGTCGCCGATCTGCGGCTCCCCCGGTTCCCCGGCACGCTCGCGGGCCTTCTCCTCGGCCTCCTCGACCCGCGAGGGCGGCGGAGCGGGCTCGCGGCGGCGCAGCGTGATGGAGAGCGCGCTGATCGCGACGACGGCGACCACGGCGATGATTGCGACGAGGATCAGGATGTCCATCGGTTCCCTTGGTGGTGCCTTCGGAAGAGCGGCCTGCCCGGGCGGCCCGGCCGGCGCCGGCCCCGAGCGCCACCAAGTATCGCCGACGCGCCCCGCCCGCGGTGGCCGGGTCGCCCCATCTCCACCGCTTCCACCCGACTCCGGGTCGTACCCGGGGATCAACCGATCGGTTGACCCGTGGTCGAGCCCGAAGGCCGATGCGGTGGAACGGCCCCCGGCGGAACCCTGGGGCCATGTCCATCATCGAAGTCCGGGACCTGCACAAGTCCTACGGCGGCCGGGTCGTCGTCGACGGCGTCTCCTTCACCGTCGAGGAGGGCGAGATCTTCGGGGTGCTCGGCCCGAACGGCGCCGGCAAGACCACCACCGTCGAGTGCGTCGAGGGCCTGCGGGAGCCCGACGCCGGCGGGATCCGGGTCGCCGGCCTCGACCCGGTCGCCGACCACGCCGCGTTGACGGGGGTGCTCGGCGCCCAGCTCCAGGAGAGCGAGCTCCAGCCCAAGCTGACCGTGCGCGAGGCGCTCGAACTGTACGCCGCCTGCTATCCGCGCCCGGCCGACTGGCGCCAGCTGGCCGAGCGCCTCGGGCTGACCGGCCGGCTCTCCACCCGCTTCGCCAAGCTCAGCGGCGGCCAGAAGCAGCGTCTCTTCATCGCGCTCGCCCTGCTCGGGAACCCGCGGGTCGTCGTCCTCGACGAGCTGACCACCGGCCTCGACCCGCGGGCCCGCCGCGACACCTGGGAGCTCATCGAGGACGTGCGGGCCGGCGGCGTCACCGTCCTGCTGGTCACCCACTTCATGGAGGAGGCGCAGCGCCTCTGCGACCGGATCGCCGTCATCGACCAGGGGCGGGTCGCCGCCCTCGACACCCCGGCCGGGCTGATCCGGCGCTCCAACGGCGCCACCCTGATCAGCTTCACGCCCTCGGCGCCGCTCGACGAGAGCCGGCTCGCCGAGCTGCCCGACGTCGCGTCCATCGCCTGGAAGGACGACCGGATCACCCTCGCCGGCACGGACGAGACGGTGAGCGCCGTCATCACACTGCTGGCCCGCGGCCACATCACCGCACACCAACTCCGCGTCACCGACGCCACCCTGGACGACGCGTTCCTCGACCTCACGGGAGCCGACCGATGAGCACCGTCAGCACCGCCGCCGCGTCGCGGCGCGCCACCACCGCGGCCGTGCTGCGCGCCGAGGCCCGCCTCTTCCTGCGGGAGCCGGGGACCCTCTTCTGGCTGCTGCTGTTCCCCGCCCTGCTGCTGGCGATCGTCGGCGCCATCCCCTCCTACCGGGAGGTGGACGACGAGCTCGGGGGGCTGCGGGTCATCGACCTCTACGTCCCCGTGACCGTGCTGCTCGGGCTGCTCGTGGCCGGCTGCCAGGCGATGCCGCCGATCGTCACCGGCTACCGCGAGCGCGGCATCCTGCGCCGGATGTCGACCACGCCCGTCCCGCCCTCCGCGGTGCTCGTGGCGCAGATGGTGCTGAACGGGGTGGCCGCCCTCGTCTCGGCCCTGCTGGCGCTGGCCGTGGGCCGGCTGGTGTACGACGTCGCGCTGCCGGACCAGCCCCTCGGCTACGGTCTCGCGCTGCTGCTCGCCGTGGCCGCCGCGCTGGCGCTGGGCGGCGTGATCACGGCCCTGGCCCCCACCGCGCGGCTCGCGACCGCGGTCGGCACCGCCCTGCTGTTCCCGATGATGTTCTGCGTGGGCGTCTGGATCCCGATCCAGACCATGCCGGACGTGCTCGCGCGGATCGTCGAGACGACGCCGTTCGGCGCGGCGGCCCAGGCGCTGGGAGAGGCCGCCGCCGGCGACTGGCCCGGCTGGTACCACCTCGGGGTGCTGGCCGCCTGGACGGCCGCGGCGACGGCGACCGCCACGCGCTGGTTCCGGTGGGAGTGAGCCGGCCGAACGGCGGCGGGAGCGGCCGGTGGAGACTGGGCTGGTGAGAAACGTGTCGGATGTCGAGCGGCGCTGGGACCTCTTCGACCGGTGGGGGCCGCACGCCCTGCTCGGGGTGGCCCTGCTGCTCGCCGTCGTCACGGCCGACGAGCTGGGGATGTCCCGCGCCGCCCGGATCGCCACCGCCCTCCTGGCGGTGGCCGCCGTCCTCCTCCAGCTCAGCTGGCAGCGCCTGGCGCGCGGGCCGTCCGCTGCGGGCGCCTGCCACTACTTCACGCGCTGGGCGCTCTCCCTCGCCCTCACCTGCCTCAACCCGTTCTTCGGCGTCTACGCGGTCCAGGGCTACTTCAGCGCCGACCGGCAGCTCCCGCGGCGGCTGGTGCGGACCGGCCTCTACGCCACGGCCGTCGTGATGGCCCTGTCCAACGTGGGCGGGCCGGCGCAGCTGCGCGCCTGGGGTCCCGCCTGGGCGGTGTACGCGGGGCTACTCGGCATGCACATCGGCCTGGTGCACGTCTTCGCCCACCTGGCCGCCAAGGAGCAGGCGCAGGCCGAGGCGCAGGCCGCCTTCATCGTCGAGCTCGAGCGGACCAACGCGGCCCTGCAGCAGGCCCTCGACGAGAACGCGGCGCTCCACGCCCAGCTGGTGGTGCAGGCCAGGGAGGCGGGGATCGCCGACGAGCGGCGCCGGCTCGCCGCCGAGATCCACGACACCATCGCGCAGGGCCTGACCGGGATCATCGCCCAGCTCCAGGCCGTGGAGAAGGTGGACGACCCGGCGGTCGTCCACGAGCACGTGGACCGCGCGGCGCGGCTGGCCCGGCACAGCCTGGGCGAGGCCCGCCGCTCGGTGCACAACCTGGCGCCGGTGGACCTGGAGCACGACGCGCTGCCCACCGCGCTCCGCAGGACGGTCGTCGAGTGGTCGGAACGGACCGGGGTGCGCGCCGAGTTCACGCTCGCCGGCGCCTCGCGCCAGCTGCACAACGAGCTCGCCGCGACACTGCTGCGGATCGCCCAGGAGGCACTGTCCAACGCGGCTCGGCACGCCCGGCCCTCGCGCGTCGGCGTGACGCTGACCTTCGTCGGCCCGGAGGTCATGCTCGACGTCCGGGACGACGGCCTGGGGTTCGACCCGTCGGCCGTGCCGGCGCGCAGCCACAGCCGTGGCTTCGGCCTCGCCGGCATGCGGACCCGGGCCGAGCGGGTGGCCGGCTCGCTCACCGTCGAGTCGGAGCCCGGCCTCGGTACCGCGGTGTCGGCGCGCGTACCCTTGGTCGACCATGACTGACGGGCCGCCCATCTCCCTGCTGATCGTCGACGACCACCCCGTCGTGCGCGACGGGCTGCGCGGGATGTTCGCCTCGGAGCCCGGCTTCACGGTCCTCGGCGAGGCGTCGGACGGCGTGGCGGCCCTGGCCCTGGCCGAGTCCCTCGACCCGGACGTGATCCTGATGGACCTGCGGATGCCGGGCGGCGGCGGGGTGGCGGCCATCGCCGAGCTGACCGGGCGCGGCGCCCGGGCCAGGGTGCTGGTGCTGACCACCTACGACACCGACTCCGACACCCTCCCGGCGATCGAGGCGGGGGCCACCGGTTACCTGTTGAAGGACGCCCCGCGCGAGGAGCTGTTCGCCGCGGTGCGCGCGGCGGCCGCCGGACGCACGGTCCTCTCCCCCGCGGTCGCCTCCCGGCTGGTCTCGGCGGTCCGCTCCCCCGGCAACGAGCCGCTCTCCGCCCGCGAGCGCGAGGTCCTCGCCCTGGTGGCACAGGGCACATCCAACCGCGAGATCGCCCGGGAGCTGTTCATCAGCGAGGCCACCGTCAAGACCCACCTCACCCACCTGTACGCCAAGTTGGGCGTCAACGACCGCGCGGCCGCGGTGGCCACGGCCTACGAGCGCGGCATCCTCGGCTAGGTCCGGTCCGGCCCGCGCTATCCCTTGCCGGAGAGCCGCTGGCTGATGACCTTGGACACCCCGTCGCCCTGCATGGAGACGCCGTAGAGCGCGTCGGCGACCTCCATGGTGCGCTTCTGGTGGGTGATCACGATCAGCTGGGAGCTGCCCTTCAGCTCCTCCATGATCCGGATCAGCCGCTGGAGGTTGGTGTCGTCCAACGCCGCCTCGACCTCGTCCATGACGTAGAACGGGCTGGGCCGCGCCTTGAAGATCGAGACCAGCAGGGCGACCGCGGTCAGTGAGCGCTCGCCGCCGGAGAGCAGGGAGAGCCGCTTGACCTTCTTGCCCGGCGGCCTGGCCTCCACCTCGACGCCGGTGGTCAGCATGTCGGAGGGGTCGGTCAGCATGAGCCGCCCCTCGCCGCCGGGGAAGAGCCGCGAGAACACGCCCTCGAACTCGCGGGCCGTGTCGTGGTAGGCGGCGGTGAAGACCTGCTCCACCCGCTCGTCGACCTCCTTGACGACCTGGAGCAGGTCGGCCCTGGTCTTCTTGAGGTCGTCGAGCTGCTCGCTGAGGAACTTGTGCCGCTCCTCGAGCGCGGCGAACTCCTCGAGCGCCAGCGGGTTGACCTTGCCCAGCTGCTTGTAGGCCCGCTCGGCGGCCCGCAGCCTACGTTCCTGCTCGGCCCTGACGAAGCGCCGCGGCTGGTTGCGCGGGTCCTCCGGGTCGTCGGGCAGCACCTCGCCCTCCTCCGGCGGGGACGGCGGCACCGGCTGGTCGGGCCCGTACTCGGCGACCAGCACCCCGGGCTCGACGCCCAGCTCCTCCAGCGCCCTGGTCTCCAGTTGCTCGATGCGCAGCCGCTTCTCCGCGCCCAGCACCTCGCCGCGGTGCACCGAGTCGGTCAGCTTGTCCAGCTCGTCCTTGAGCTCCCGGCCCGCGGCCCGCTCGACCACCAGCGCCTGTTCGCGCTCGGCCCTGGCCCGCTGGGCCGCCTCGCGCTCGGCGCCGGCCCGCTCCAACGAGGCCTCGACGTGGGCCAGCAGCTGGCGGGCGCCGTTGGCCACGGCGCTCGCGACCTCGGCCTCGTACCGCATCCTGGCGCGCCGCCGCTCGGCGCGCGCCCGCGCCTCCCGCTCGGCGCGCGCCCCACGGTCCAACGCGTCCGCCCGGCCGGCAAGCCCCTTCACCCGCTCCTCGTGGGTGCGGACCTGGAGCCGCGCCTCCATCTCGGTCTGCCGGGCGTTGGCCCCGTCGGCGGCGAGCCGGTCGCGCACGGCGGTGTCCGGTTCCTCCTCCGCGTCCGCGGACTCCTCGGCCACGGCCAGCCGCTCGGCCAGCTCCTCGGCCTGCTCGACCGCCCTGGCCAGGTCCTCCTGGGCCCGCGCCACCGCCGCCTCGGCCCGCTCGGCCTCGCCGGCGGCGCCCCTGGCCTGGCCGGCGAGCCGGCCCAGGTCCTGTGCCACCTTCGACTTGGCGCGCTCGGCAGCGCTGCGCCGCTGCGCGAGGTCCTCCACCCTGGCGGCGGCGGTCGCCCGGCGCTCGGTGGCCGACCGCTGGGCCTCCGCCAACTCGGCGCACCGCTCGGTCAGCTCCCGCAGTTCGGCCGCGGCCTCCGCCACCGACGCCTGCACCTCGAGCAGGCTCGGCGCACCGGCCGAGCCGCCCTGCGCCAGGTGGCGGGAGAGCACGTCGCCCTCGGCGGTGACGGCGGTCAGCTCGGGCCGGGACGCCAGCAGTTCCAGCGCGTCCTCCAGGGTGGCGACCACCACCACGCCGCGCAGCAGCCGCCGGACGGCGGGGAGCAGCTCGGGCGGGCCGCTCACCAGGTCGGCCGCCCGCCGGCCGCCGTCGCCGGGCCCCGTCGCGGGCTCCTCGTCCGGCACGCCGCCAAGCAGCAGCGCGGCGCGGCCCGCGTCCTGCTTCCGCAGCAGCCGCAGGGCCTCGACGGCGGTGGCCGGGCCCTCGACGGCCACCGCGTCGGCGGCCGCGCCGAGCGCGGCGGCGACCGGGACCTCGAAGCCCTGGGCCACGGTGAGCAGTTCGGCGGCCGGCCCGAGCAGCCCGGCCAGCTGGTCGCCGGCGGCCAGCAGCGTGCCGCTGCCGTCCTTGCGGCGCAGGCCGAGCGCGAGCGCGTCGTGCCGCGCCGAGACGGCGGCCCGCTCCCGCTCCGCGGTGCCGACGGCGTCCCTGGCCCGGCCGAGCTCGGCCTCGGCGGCGGCGAGTTCCCGCTTGGCCGCCTCGTGCTCCTCGGCCAGCGAGGTGTCGTCCGCGTCGAGCCCGGTCACCTCGGCGTTCAGCTCCTCGTAGGCGCGCTGTGCCTCGGCGGCCCGCTCGGTCGCCTCGTCGCGCGTCGCGGCGAGCCGGTCGATCTGGGCCTGGGCGGTGGCGGCCCTGCTGCGGGCGGCGTTGGCCTGGCCGTGCAGCCTGGCCAGGCCCTCGCGCCGGTCGGCGATGGCACGCGCCACGTCCTTGAGCCGCCGCTCCTCCTGGGCCAACCGGCGCTCCAGGTCCGCGCGGTGCTCGACGGTGTCGTCGAGCGCCCGGCTCGCGGCCTCCAGGGCGGCGGTCAGCTCCGCCTCCTGCTCACGGATCCGCGCCGCCTCGCGCTCCATGTCCTCGGGGTCGCGGCCGCGCCGCTCCTCCGGTGCCTGGGAGGTGGCGCTGGTGACGCGGGCGTCGGCCAGGCTGATGGTGGAGCGGACCCGCTCGGCGAGCTGGGAGAGCGCGAACCAGGTGTCCTGGGCGCGCTGCACGCGGGGCGCAAGCGTCCGCACCTCCTGTTCGAGCTCGGACTCCCGGCGCGTGGCCTCCTTCAGGCGCGCCTCGGCGGCCTCCTTGCGCTCCTTGAGGGCGGCCTCGTCGGCGATCTCGGCGCGCAGCGCGGCCCGCTGGGCGACCAGGTCGTCGGCGAGCAGCCGCAACCTGGCGTCCCGTAGGTCGGCCTGGATGACGGCGGCCCGCCTGGCCACGGCGGCCTGTCGGCCGAGCGGCTTGAGCTGTCGTCGCAGCTCGTCGGTGAGGTCCTGCACCCGGGCGAGGTTGGTCTGCATCGCGTCCAGCTTCCGCAGCGCCTTCTCCTTGCGCTTGCGGTGCTTGAGGACGCCGGCGGCCTCCTCGATGAAGGCGCGGCGCCCGGTGGGGTCGGCGTGCAGCACCGAGTCGAGCTGGCCCTGGCCGACGATGACGTGCATCTCGCGGCCGATGCCGGAGTCCGAGAGCAGCTCCTGGACGTCGAGCAGCCGGCAGGTGTTGCCGTTGATCTGGTACTCGCTGCCACCGTTGCGGAACATGGTCCGGGTGATGGTGACCTCGGTGTAGTCGATGGGCAGCGCACCGTCGGAGTTGTCGATGGTGAGGGACACCTCGGCGCGGCCGAGCGGCGGACGGCCGGTGGTGCCGGCGAAGATGACGTCCTCCATCTTGCCGCCGCGCAGCGACTTGGCGCCCTGCTCGCCCATGACCCAGGAGAGCGCGTCCACCACGTTGGACTTGCCCGAGCCGTTCGGCCCGACGACGCACGTGATACCGGGCTCCAGGCGCAGCGTCGTGGCCGAGGCGAAGGACTTGAACCCGCGCAGGGTCAGGCTCTTGAGGTGCACGCCGTGCGACTCTACCGGGAGGGTGCGCCATTCGTCCTTTTCACGATTCGCCGTTTCGGCGCCGGTGCGGACGGGCACATCAGTGAGTAGACCAGATGGGCTGGTGGCCGGACATGACGAAGGGACGCCGAAGCGTCCCTCGCATTATCCGCTGGCGGTGCCGTCGCGGCCCGTCCTCGCCTTTGAGGTCAGGTCAGAGCGGGCTCCGCCTTGGGCATGTCGATGCTGTCGAGCACCGAGTTCCCGTGCCGAGCGGCGGCGGCCAGCGCGTCGTTCTCCGCCTGAACCCGGAGGAGCTGGGTCTCCAGGTCCTGCACGCGCTGCTGAAGCCGTCGCATCTCGGCGAGGACTCGGGGGTCGGAGCCGCCGACGTGTCCGAGAAGCGCCTTTGCCATGATGGATGGTCCTCCACACTGAGTGACCGACCGAAGCCGTTGGTGGGTCGTGAGGGATTGGTCCCGCGACGTTCGCCTTGCCCTCAGTTCTCAGGGCCACACGGCTGAGATGCGCGGGAGTTTCAGCGTCTCACCAAAAAGTGGGACGGTCAACACGATCACACCGCGTAGAGGCCGGGGCGACGGGGCCACAGGCGGCCTCCGAGGGGCGGCTCCGGTTACGTTCCGCTGGAGCGCTGGGTGGTCCCCGGGCAGTTGCTGGCCGCAGCTTTGCACGTCGGAGCGGGGTTGGCAAGCAGTTTCCGGGACATTCCCCGGCGGCGGGGTGGCGCTCGTCAGCGAACGGCGAAGTCCCGGTAGTCCCCGCGCGGTGTGTCCCATATCTCTGTGACGCCGTCCACCCGGCCGGGCGTGTCGCCCTCCCGGAGCCAGCCGAGCAGCCGCTCACAGCGCTCCCTGGGGCCCTCGGCCACTACCTGGACGCGCCCGTCCGCCAGGTTGAGGGCGAAGCCCCGCAGTTCGCCGATCTCCAGGGCGGCGGCCCTGGTGAACCAGCGGAAGCCGACGCCCTGCACCAGGCCGCGCACCCAGGCGGTCATCCGGACGGGCTCGGCCGGGTCTTCGGGTGGTGGAACGGGTCGGTTCATGTGACGCACGCTATCCCGGGTTTTCACTTCCAGGCACTTCCGTCGCGGTCTCCATGCCGTACAGTCACGCGGTGACACTTCACCCGTTCGGGTGATCAACGATCTTCACTGAGTAACGAGGACGGTGCTCTGGATGGGACGCCATCGCCGACGCCGGGGGCACGCGCGCACAGGCCTGGTCGGTGCCTCCGCAGCCCTCACGGTGAGCGCGGTGGCCGTGGGAACGGGCCTGCTGCCGGGGCTCGGTGAGAGCCTCGGCCTGAACAACGACACCGACGATGTCCGGGCCCAGGAGCAGCGGACGCCGACCCGGCCGGGCACGCTGTCGCCCTCGCCGTCCACCGAGTTGGGCGGGCAGCGGGAGGAGACGCCCGAGGAGGCGCCGAGCACCGAGCCGGCCGAGGAGACGACGCGGCCGAGCGAGGAGTCGCCCTCCCCCACGCCCGAGGAGTCGTCGGCCGAGCCCACCACGCCGGCGCCCGAACAGACCCCGGAGGAGACCGAGTCCACGACGCCGGCGCCCACCACGCCGACCGAGGAGCCGGAGCAGACCCCGAGCGACCCGCCCACCTCTGAGGAGCCGTCGCCGGCCACGGACCCGGAGACGGCCATGGCCGAGGCGGTGCTGACGCTGGTCAACGAGGAGCGCGCCAACGCCGGCTGTCAGCCGCTCACCCTGGACACCGGGCTCTCCCGGCTGGCGGCCGACTTCAGCCGGGACATGGCGGAGCGCGGCTTCTTCGACCACACCGACCCCGACGGACTGACCCCGTGGGACCGGGCGCTCACCAGCGGCATAGCCAACCTCGGCGGCGAGAACATCGCACGCGGCCAGCAGGACGCGCAGGCCGTGATGGACGCCTGGATGGCCAGCGACGGGCACCGCGAGAACATCCTCAACTGCGAGTTCACCACGCTGGGCGTCGGCGTCCACCTGGGCGACGGCGGCCCCTGGTGGACCCAGGACTTCGGCTACTGACCGGCGGACGTCACGTTGGCGCCCGCTGGCAGCGGGGGCAGTGGTAGCTGGAGCGGTTCATCCACGGGGTGCGACGCACCGGCGTCCCACAGCGACGACACGGCTCGCCCTCGCGGCCGTAGACGTCGAGCGAACGGTCGAAGTAGCCGGACTCGCCGTTGACGTTGACGTAGAGGCTGTCGAAGCTGGTGCCACCGACGGCGAGCGCCGCCCGCATCACGTCCCTGACATGGCCGACCAACGCGGCCGTGCGCGGCCGGGTCAGCGAGGCCGTGGGCCGGTCGAAGTGCAGCCCGGCCCGCCACAGCGACTCGTCCGCGTAGATGTTGCCGACGCCGCTGATCAGCGACTGGTCGAGCAGGGCACGCTTGATGGTGGTCCTGCGGCGGCGCAGCGCCACGTGGAACGCGTCCTCGTCGAACTCCGGGTCGAGCGGGTCGCGGGCGATGTGCCCGATGACGTCGGGCAGTCCGTCGGCTCCGAGCGGGTGCAGCGAGAGGCCGCCGAAGGTGCGCTGGTCGACGAAGCGCAGCTCCCCGCCGCCGGCGTCGGCGAAGGTGATCCGGACCCTGAGGTGCTTCTCGTCGGGCGCCCGGCCGGTCTTGACGAGCAGCTGACCACTCATCCCCAGGTGGGCGAGGAGCGCGAGTTCGGGGCCGAGCGGCAGCCACAGGTACTTGCCGCGCCGGCGCACCCCAGAGACGGACACGCCGCGCAGCCGGTCGGCGAAGTCGACCGGACCGGCGAGGTGCCGGCGCACGGCGCGCGGGTGCAGCACGTCGGCGCTGACGACCGTGCGGCCGCCGACCCAGCGCTCGAGGCCGCGCCTGACGACCTCGACCTCGGGCAGCTCAGGCACCGGCGGCGCCCTCCTCGTCCTGGTCCGGCCGGCTCTCGGCGGCGCGCCGCGCGTCGACGGCGGCCCGGATCGCGCGCCAGGCCGTCTCGGCGGCCTGCTGTTCGGCTTCCTTCTTGCTGCGGCCTGTGCCGGTGCCGTAGGTCTCGCCAGCGACACGGGCAGCAGCGGTGAAGGTCTTCTCGTGGTCGGGACCCGTCTCGCTGATCACGTACTCGGGCACACCCAGGCTCTCGGCCGCGCTCAGCTCCTGCAGGCTGGTCTTCCAGTCGAGACCGGCCCCGAGGTTGGAGGAGCGCTCGATCACCGGGTCGAAGAGGCGGTGGATCAGCTCGTCCGCCGCCCCGAGCCCCTGGTCGAGGTAGACCGCGCCGATCACGGCCTCCAGGGTGTCGGCGAGAATCGACGCCTTGTCCCGGCCGCCGGTGCCCTCCTCGCCCCGGCCGAGCCGGACGAAGGCGCCCAGGTCGAGACCGCGGGCCACCTCGGCCAGCGCCCTGGCCTGCACGACGGCCGCCCGCAACTTGGCGAGCTGACCCTCCGCGAGGTCCGGGTGCTTGCGGTAGAGGGTGTCGGTGACGACCAGGCCGAGGACCGAGTCCCCCAGGAACTCGAGCCGCTCGTTGGTCGGCAGGCCACCGTTCTCGTAGGCGAAGCTGCGATGGGTGAGCGCACGCACCAGAAGGGCGGGCTCAAGCCGGTAGCCGAGCCGCCCTTCCAGAATCGCGAGGGACGAGGCTGTGTCCTCCGACGCCTGGGGTTGCGACCTCCTGGCGTGTGACATGAAGCCTGTCACCCGCCGATCAGACCTCGAGGACCTGACGACGGTTGTACGTGCCGCAGTTGGAGCACGCGGTGTGCTGCAGCCTCGGCTCCTGGCAGCGCTCGCAGCGCACCAGGTTGGGGGCAGCGGCCTTCCACTGCGACCGGCGGTGGCGCGTGTTGCTGCGCGACATCTTCCGCTTCGGAACAGCCACGGCTAATTCTCCTGTGATTCGTCCCCGCTGGCGCGGGGTGCCTTCTCTTGCTTGCCGTCGGGTTCGGCCGGCCCTGTTCGGCCGGCGAACTCGCGCAGCGCCGCCCAACGGATGTCGACGGCTTCGTCGTGCTGGTGGTCCGGGTCCTGCGCGAGCGGCACCCCGCAGTCGGGGCACAGACCCGGGCAGTCCTCCCGGCACACCGGCTGCAGCGGCAGTGCGAGCACCACCGCGTCCCGCAGCACGGGCTCAAGGTCGAACAGGTCGCCCTGAAGGTACAGCGTCTCCTCGTCCCGCTCCTCGTCGGCCGGCTCGGCCGAGCGGCCGCGGCCTTCCAGGTCCGGGTAGGCGTACATCTCCTGGAAGTCCGCCTCGACCTCGCGGGCCAGCGGCTCCAGACACCTTACGCACTCCCCCGCCAGCGGCGCATGGACGGTGCCGGTGACCAGCACGCCCTCCATGACCGACTCCATGCGAAGCTCCACGTCAAGCCTGGCCCCGGTCGGCACGCCGATGACCTCGACGCCGAGGTCGGCGGGGGCCTCGACGGACCGGGAGATCCGCTTGAGCGCACCCGGTCGCCGCCCCAGCTCGCGTGTGTCGAACACGAGGGGGGCTCGGTGATCAAGCGGGGCGTTCAGGGCTTTCTGCTTTCTCGCGATGGCGGTGGCTGCGGGAGCCGCGCACCGCGGCTCCTCGTCGAGGGCCGGGCGGGCAGCGATGATCGGCCAAGGTGCCGCAGCCGAACAGTCAGCATACTTCACCGGTCGGCGGGCACCCAATCGGAGCCCTCCGGGAGCTGTCGGGGCGTGGCCTCAGAGCTGGCCCTGCTGGTAGCGGCGCAACTGCTCGGCGTCGATCATGCTGGTGTCGAAGAGGCTGGTCTCGTCGAGCTGGCCCGAGGGCTGGTAGTCGTACGACGGCGGCTGCGCGGGAGGGGCCGGCAGCGCCGGCTGGCCACCGTAGGGCGCCTGGGGGTAGCCGCCGGCGTCCTGGGCACCGTAGCCGGCCTGGGCCGCGTAGGCGTCCTGGCCGTAGCCGTAGCCGTCGTGGGGCACCTGGGGCGCCTGGGAGTACGTGTCCTGCTGGCCGTAGCCGCCGGTGGACGCGGAGGGCGCGAGGGCGGCGTAGGGATTGGCGCCGTGGGCCTGGTAGCCGGCGCCGGCGGCCGCCGGCTGCTCGGGCTGTGGCACCCCGAGGTAGTCGTAGATGCCCTGCTCCTGGTCCTGCTCGTAGTAGGCGTCCTGGCGCCGGGCGCCGCCCTCGGCCGCCTCCCTGGCCTCCTGGGCGGCGACGTGCTCGGCGAGTTCGTCGATGGGGCGGTGCCCGGTGAGCTTCTGCCGGCCCCGGCCGACGGCGTCCAGGGTCTTGCGCAGCACGGCCTCGATCGAGCCGAACTGCGCCTCCACGTACGCCTCGGCGTTGGCCAGCAGCTCGGCCGGATCGCCGCGCTCGGCGCCGAGCAGCTTCTCGCGCCCACGGTCCACGGAGCCGATCGTCTTGCCCAGCACCACCTCGAAGTTGGCCAGCTTGCTGTCCACGTAGTCGTCGGCCTCGGCCTTGACCTCGGTGGCCTCCCGCCGCGCCTCGGCCAGGATCCTGGCGGCCTCGTTCCTGGCCTGCTGGACGACCTCGGTGTTCGCCACCAGCGAGCCGCGCTCGGAGTGCGCGGCCTCGACGATCCGCCGGGCCTCCTCCTGCGCCTGCGCCACGACGTGTTCGCGGTCGCCCAGCACCTCCTGGGCCTGGGCCAGGGAGCCGGGCAGCGCCGCGCGCACCTCCTCGAGCCGCTCGAGCAGCTCGGACCGGTTGATGACGCAGGACGCCGACATGGGCATGCTCTTGGCGCTCTGGACCGCCGCGACGATCTCGTCGAGTTTCTGCTGTACGTCCACGAGGCGACTGTACGGCCAACGAGGCGCGCCCGGGGGCCGTTCACCCCGCCCGAGGCCGCGTCAGTCGCGGCGCAGCTTCTCGCCCAGGGCGCGCAGCACGGGCTCGGGGACGAGGTGCGAGACGTCGCCGCCCCAGGTGGCGACCTCCTTGACCAGGCTGGAGGAGAGGAAGCTGTAGATGGGGTTGGTGGGGATGAACATGGTCTCGACGCCCGAGAGGCCGTTGTTCATCTGGGCCATCTGCAGCTCGTAGTCGAAGTCGCTGACGGCCCGCAGGCCCTTGACGATGGCGGGGATGTCGCGCTGCTTGCAGTAGTCGACCAGCAGGCCGTGGAAGGACTCGACCACGACGTTGCCGTAGCTCTCGGTGCACTCCTCGATCAGCGAGATCCGCTCCTCGACGGCGAAGAGGCCCTGCTTCGACTTGTTGATCATCACGGCGACGTGCACGACGTCGTAGAGCTTCGAGGCGCGGGCCACGATGTCGAGATGGCCATTGGTGATGGGGTCGAAGGACCCCGGACAGACTGCGCGGCGCAACGGTCTCTCCTCGCTCTTCCGGTCCGTCATGACCGGTCCCTGACGTGGTGGTCGGCGATCCGGCCATACCAGAGCGTTCCCTCGCCGTAGCGGCGCGAACGCAGCTCCTGGAATCCGGCCGGCCAGCGGAAGGTCCCCCCGCGGGTGCTCCGCTCCACGGTGACGATCGCGTCGGCGGCGAGCCAGCCGTTGCCGGCCAGTGTGAGAAGGATCTCGCGGAGATCGTCGTCGGTGACCGCGTAGGGCGGGTCGAGGAAGGCCAGGTCGTACGGCGGGCCCGGGGCCGGCGTGGCGGCCAGCTGCTCGGCGCGCGCGGTGCGCGGTTCGGCGCCCGGCAGGCCGAGAGTCCTGATGTTCGCCCGGATGGTCCTGGCCGCCCTGGCGTCCTGCTCGACCAGCAGGGCGTGCGCGGCGCCCCGGGAGAGCGCCTCGAGACCGACGGCTCCCGAGCCACCGTAGAGGTCGAGCACCCGGGCCCCGTCCAGCGGTCCCCAGAGGGCCGACCAGGTGGAGAACAGCCCCTCCCGCGCCCGGTCCGAGGTGGGGCGGGTGCCGCCGCCCGGCGGCACGGCGAGCCGCCGCCCGCCGGCGCTGCCGGCGATCACGCGCGTCATCTGCGTCCTTCGCGAAGCTCGATCCGTGGGCCGTCCCCACCACGCTATACGGGACGCCGGTCAGCGGGGCCGGCAGGCCCCACGGACCTCGCGCGTCAGAACGCCTCCCAGCGGCGGGCGGCCAGGCCCGCGGTGATCTCGTCCGGGTAGACCTCGCAGACCAGCCGACGGTCCGGGGTGCGGTCGTGCTCCAGTTCGTAGAGGCAGATCTCGGTGTCGTCGGCCATCAGGAAGGCGTGCTCGTAGAGCGCGCACCACCGCCGGTCGTCGGGCCGCGGGTAGAGCTCGGGCAACCGCTCGATGTCGTAGCCGCGGGCGCCGGCGAGCAGTTCGACGACCTCGGCTCCCGGGCGGTCGTGGTTGGTCGCGCGGCGCAGCAGCCGCCTGGCGTGGTCCCCCGGGTCCGCGCCCGGGTAGCCACGCTCACCGGGGATGCGGACGCCGAGCGCGGCGGGCCTGGCGGCCCCGAACGCGGCGCCGGGCCAGGCACCGTCCATGAACATCCGCTCGAGCTCCGCGACGGACGGGACCTGCCGCTCCGGCAGCGCCTCTGGCCGATCGGTCATGCGGAATCCTCCCGGTGTGCCTCTCCTGAACCCGCCCCTGGGCGCACTCACCGTAGTGCCTCGACTGCGGTCCGGGTGACCGTTTTACCGAAACCGGAACGGCGGCGCCAGGGGCGGAAATGCGGATACTTCTATGACGATCGGGACGAGCGGGAGGATCCCGCTCCGCTCAACTCTCCTTCGGTTCACCCACCGTGCCCACGAGGGCCGGCGAGACGTACCTGGACCAGGAGAGACAGCCGTCCGGCGGGCAGTACTCCGGGCGGCGCGGGTCGTGGCCGAGCTCCCTGAGCTTGGTGCGCACCGAGTCCGGGGTGCGGCCGAACCTGGCGGCCACGCGGGCTATCGTCTCGCCGGCGTGGAAGCGGCGGGTCAGGTCCTCCTCGTGCTGCGGGACCCAGGGGGCGCCGTGGCCGGGGAAGAGCTCGCGCAGGATGTCCCGGTCGGGGATGGGCTCGGCCACGTCGGCGGCCAGGGCGAGCGCGCGCAGCCCGCGGTTGAGGGCGATGCGGAGGGTGGGCACGTCGGCCAGCGGCATGGTGAGCGTGCCGGAGGCCAGCGGCGCGCCCGAGGCGCCTTCGCGCCGGCCGGTCAGGGTCAGGGTCACGGTGATGTCGTCGTCGCTGGCCAGCTCGACGCGGAAGATCTTGTCGCCGAGCGGCAGTTCGTTGATGTGCCGGAATGCCATGCGAGCAACCCCCAGGGGTCCTGACGACGCGCCGTCCTGGTCGAGGTCCGCGCGCCGTGCCTTTCGACTGCCTGGATTCTCGCAGGCGGCACTGACAACTGACGGCCTGTCAGATCACGGGCCTGTCAGGTCTCGGCGGTGGCGGCTCGGGTCAGCCCTTCTCCAGGAACTCCTCGCGCTCCGCGTCGACCAGCGAGCCGAGCGCCGCGCGCAGCTCGGGCGAGCCCTCGAGCTCCGGATCGGCGGTGACCAGCGCGGTGGCCTCGCCCCGCGCCTCGGCGATCAGCTCCTCGTCGTCGATGACCGCCAGCATCCGCAGGCTGCTGCGCCCGCCGGACTGCGCCTCGCCCAGCACGTCACCCTCGCGGCGCTGTTCGAGATCGATCCTGGAGAGCTCGAAGCCGTCGGTCGTGGCCGCCACGGCCTCCAGCCGCGACCGGGCCGCGCTGCCCTCCGGCACCTCGCTGACCAGCAGGCACAGGCCGGGAGCCGAACCCCGGCCGACCCGGCCGCGCAACTGGTGGAGCTGGGAGACCCCGAACCGGTCCGCGTCCATGATCACCATCGCGGTGGCGTTGGGCACGTTCACCCCGACCTCGATCACGGTGGTGGCCACCAGCACGTCCACCTCGCCGGCCGCGAAGCGGCGCATCACCTCGTCCTTGGCCTCGGGCGCGAGGCGGCCGTGCAGCACCGCAAGACGCAGCCCGGCGAGCGGGCCGCCGGACAGCTGCTCCGCGACGTCGAGCACGGCGAGCGGCGGGCGCCGCTCCTCGCCCTCCTGCTCCCGCCCCTGCTCGCCCTGCTTGGCGGCGGCCTCGTCCGCCGGGTCGTCGCCGATGCGCGGGCACACCACGTACGCCTGGTGGCCGGCCGCCACCTCCTCGGTGACCCGCTGCCAGACGCGCTCCAGGAAGTGCGGCTTGTCGCGGGCCGGCACCAGATGGCTGGCGATCGGCGAGCGGCCCTCGGGCAGTTGGTCGAGGACCGAGGTCTCCAGGTCGCCGAAGACCGTCATGGCGACGGTGCGCGGGATCGGCGTGGCGGTCATCACCAGGAGGTGCGGCGGACGCTCGCCCTTCCCGCGCAGCGCGTCACGCTGCTCGACGCCGAACCTGTGCTGCTCGTCCACCACGACCAGGCCGAGGTCGTGGAAGCGCACCACGTCCTCGATCAGGGCGTGGGTGCCGACGACGACGCCCGCCTCGCCGGTGGCGGCCTGGAGCAGGGCGCGGCGCCTGGCCTGGGCGCCCATCGAGCCGGTGAGCAGCGCCACCCTGGTGCCGTGCTCGGCGCCGCCCAGCATGCCGCCCTCGGCCAGCTCGCCGAGCATCTCGGTGATCGAGCGGTGGTGCTGCTGGGCCAGCACCTCGGTGGGGGCGAGCAGCGCGGACTGGCCGCCCGAGTCGGCGACGGCCAGCATGGCGCGCAGCGCCACCAGCGTCTTGCCGCTGCCGACCTCGCCCTGGAGCAGCCGGTGCATGGGGTGCTCCAGGGCGAGGTCGGCGAAGATCTCGTCACTGACCTGGCGCTGGCCCTCGGTCAGGGTGAACGGCAGCCGGGCGTCGAAGACGTCGAGCAGTCCGCCGGGGGCCGGCCTCCTCGGCACGGCGGGCTGCTGGGCGGCGGCGCGCCGCCGGCGGGCCAGCGCGACCTGGAGCACGAACGCCTCGTCCCACTTGAGGCGGGAGCGCGCCTCGGCCACGTCCGCCCTGCCGCGTGGCCGGTGCACCTTCTCGAAGGCGTCGGAGAGCGGCAGCAGACCGCGCCTGGCGCGCAACGCGGCGGGCAGCGGGTCGGCGAGGCCGGCCCAGCCGGTGGCCTGGAGCGAGTCGAGCACCACGGCGACCGACTTGGCGATGCGCCAGGACTCCAGCTGCTTGCACGCCGGATAGATGGGCAGCGGCCGGCCGGCGAACTCGGCGACGGCCTCCTCGCCCGCCTCCTCGCCGAGCAGTTCGTAGGCGGGGTGGGAGAGCTGGAGGGTGCGGTTGAACAGGGACACCTTGCCGGCGAACATGCCGCGGCGTCCCGGCAGCAGCACCTTCTCGTGGTGGCGCACCGCGCGGTGGCCGAAGAACACCAGTTGGAGCCGGCCCCTGCCGTCCGTGAGGGTCACCTCCAGGCGCAGCCCGCGCCCGCGGTTGAACGACAGGGAGCGGGCGTCGGCGATCTCGGCGACGACGGTGACGTGCTCGTCGAGCGGCAGGTCGGCGAGCCCGGTCAGCTCGCCGCGCTCGGCGTACCGCCTGGGGTAGTGGTGCAGCAGGTCGCCGACCGTGTGCAGGTCGAGGTGGGTGGCCATCACCTTGGCGGTGGTGCCACCGACGACCTTTCCCAGGGGTTGGGCCAGGGGTTCTCGCGGGGCGGTCACGCTGCCATTGCACACCATGGCGCCGACAGTCGGCCGCGCGGGCGCGCGACGCGTCAGGCGCGCGCCGGCTACTCGACGCCGATCAGCAGCGGCGCGCTCTGGCCGCCGGCGCAGACCACGGTGTCCACGCCCAGGTGGCCGCGGCGCACCTGCTCGGTGAGCCGGTCGGCGAGCCCGGCCGGCGCGGTGCCGCCGAGCACCAGGGTGACCAGCTCACCGCCACCGGTCAGCATGCGCTCCAGCACGTCGCCCGCGACCTCGGCCGGGTCGTGGCCGATCACCACGACGTCGCCGTCGACGAGACCGAGGACGTCGCCGGCCTGGCAGACCCCGGCCATGGTCCACGACTGGCGCTCGGCGACGTCCACCTCGCCGAAGCGGGTGGCGCGGGCCGCCGCCGTCATGGCGACCACGTCCTCGTCGAAGCGGCGCTCCGGGGCGTGCACGGCCAGCGCCGCGAGCCCCTGCACCGGGGAGCGGGTGGGCACGACGGCGACCCGGACTCCGTCGGCCCTGGCCTGTTCCGCGGCGGCGGCCGCCGCGTGCCAGAGCTCGTCGTCGTTGGGCAGCAGCACCACCTCGGCCGCGCCCGCCGCGTGCACGGCGGCGGTCAGTTCGCCGGCTCCCGGCGCTTCGCCCGGGCGCGCGGTGAGGGTGGCCGCGCCGGCCTCGGCGCAGAGGCCGGCCAGCCCCTCGCCCGGCAGCACGGCGACCACCGCGCGGCCGGCGGCGCGTGGCGGGCGCGGCGGGGCGGCGGTCTCGCCGGCGAGCGCGGTGATCCTGATCCGGTGCGGCCGGCCCGCCTCGATGCCCGCCTCCACGGCGGAGCCCGGCTCCACGGTGTGCAGGTGGACGTGGAACAGGCCGTCGCCGCCGCCTATCACCAGCGAGTCACCGAGCGCGTCGAGCCGCCGGCGCAGCGCCGCGATGGCCTCGTCGCCGGCCTCGAGCAGGTAGATGACCTCGTAGGAGTCATGGGTAGCCACCGGACACTCCGCGACCGCCTCGGCCGCGCCCGAGGAGGGGCCGAGGCCCCCGGCGCGGCCGAGGCGGTCGCGGAGCGGGGCGTCGGGGGCGCGGCCGGAGAGCGCCGCGTCCAACGCGTCGAGGACGGCGACCAGGCCGCTGCCGCCGGCGTCCACCACGCCCGCGGCGGCGAGCACCGGCAGCTGTCCTGGCGTGGCGGCGAGCGCCCGGCGGGCGCCGGCGCAGGCCGCCGCGACCACCTCGGCGGCGCTGTCGCCCGGCGCGCGCTCGGCGGCGTCAGCGGCGGCCGTGGCGACGGTGAGCATGGTGCCCTCGACGGGCCGGGCGACCGCCTCGTACGCGCCGGCCGCCGCCCGGCGCAACGCACGCCGCACGGCGTCGGCGTCCGCGCCGCCGGGCCCCGGGTCCCCGCCGGTTCCGGCCTCGGCCAGCACCTCGGCCATGCCGCGCAGCAGTTGGGCCAGGATCGTGCCGGAGTTGCCGCGGGCGCCGATCAGCGCGCCGTGCGCCATGCCGCGCACCGCCTCGGCCAGCGTGGGGCGCCCGGTGGCGGCGGCCGTCACGGCCTGGGCCGCCGACTCCAGCGTGAGGTAGAGGTTGGTGCCGGTGTCGCCGTCCGCCACCGGATAGACGTTGATGGCGTCGATGTCCTCGCGGGCGCCGCCCACGGTGTCCAGCGCGATCCGGCACCAGCGCCGCACCGCGTCGGCGTCCAGCGGCTGCGGCACGGGGGTCCTCCTGGAGAGCGGGTCCTGCGTGGCCGGCGGGCGGCCGGTGGCAGCTTATGTCAGGGTGCCGGGCGCGGATCAGCGCGGTCGGGGTGCCAACGCGTGCCCGTGGTGGACGGGACCGATGCCGGCGCCGAGCGGGAAGCCGGCCCGGATGGCGCCGGTCACGTACTCCTTGGCCGCGGCCACCGCCTCCGGCACCTCGTCGCCGACGGCCAACCGGGCGGCGATCGCGGAGGCGTAGGTGCAGCCGGTGCCGTGGGTGTGGCGGTTGTCCAGGCGGGGCGCGCGCAGCCAGTGCTCGGTGGTCCCGTCGGTCAGCAGGTCGGTGGCGTCGCCCGGCAGGTGGCCGCCCTTGACGAGCGCCCAGCGCGGCCCGTGGGCGAGCACGGCCTCGGCGGCCCGCCGCAGGTCGTCCTCGTCCCGCACCGTGACGCCGGTGAGCTGGGCGACCTCGGGCAGGTTGGGGGTGGCGACGGTGGCGACCGGGAGCAGCCTGGTGCGCACCGCGTCCAGCGCGTCGGTGGCGAGCAACGGGTCGCCGTGCTTCGAGACGCCGACCGGGTCGACGACGACGGGCACGGCCAACGGTCCGAGCAGGGCGGCCACCGTCTCCACCAGTTCGGCGGTGGCGAGCATCCCGGTCTTGACGGCGGCCACCCCGATGTCGTCCACCACCGCCCTGAACTGGGCGCGGACCGCGTCCGCCGGCAGCTCCCAGACGCCCTGCACGCCGAGGGAGTTCTGCGCGGTCACGGCGGTGAGCACGCTCATGCCGTGGGTGCCGAGCGCCAGCATGGTCTTGAGATCCGCCTGGATGCCGGCGCCGCCGCCGGAGTCGGAGCCGGCGATGGTCAGCACGCGCGGCGGCGTGCCCTGGGGTATGGCCATGGCTCGACGGTACCCAGGCGCCGGCCCGCGGCCCGCGCTAGCCCGCGAAGTGGTCCCACCCGCCGGCCTTGTCCCAGGCCGCGCCGTCCACCGTCACCCGCGGCGCGCCGCGCCCGCGCGCCGGCAGCACCTCGCCGATCGGCCGCCAGCGCGCCGGAAGCTTGGTCTCCGGCGGGAAGGCCGCGACGATGGCGTGGTCCTCGCCGCCGGTGAGCACCCAGTGCAGCGGGTCGACGCCGACCGCCTGCCCGATGTCCGACATCTGCGCCGGGATGTCGAGCGCGGCCGAGCGGATGTCGATCCGCACCTTGCTCGCCTGCGCGATGTGGTCGAGGTCCGCGATCAGCCCGTCGCTGACGTCCGTCATGGCGGTGGCGCCGAGCGCCGCGCCCGCGGGACCCGCCGGGTAGGGCGGCTCGGGGCGGCGGTGCGCCTCGACGAAGGCGCGTGGGGAACGGAAGCCGCGCGAGAGCACGGCGTGCCCGGCGGCGGACCAGCCCAGCCACCCGGTGACCGCGATCAGGTCGCCGGGCCTGGCGCCCGCACGGGTGACCGGCTCGCGCCCGCCGAGGTCGCCGAGCGCGGTGATGGAGACCATGATCGTCTCGCCGCGCACCACGTCCCCGCCGGCCACCCCGGCGGCGGCCACCCGGCACTCGTCGCTGATGCCGTCCATCAGCTCCAGGGCCCAGGTGACGGGGAGCTCCGCGGGCACCACGAGACCGATCAGCAGGGCGGTCGGCACGGCCCCCATGGCGGCGATGTCGGCGAGGTTCTGGGCCGCGGCCTTGCGGCCGACGTCGTAGGCGGTGGACCAGTCACGGCGGAAGTGCCGGCCCTCGAGCAGCATGTCGGTGCTGGCGACCACCCGCCGGTCGGGCGCGGCGACCACCGCGGCGTCGTCCCCCGGACCAAGTCGCACGGCGGGCGCGTCACCGATCCGGGAGGTCAGCTCCCGGATCAGCCCGAACTCCCCGAGCTCCCCCACAGTCCCCTTCACTCAGCTCTCCTCATGCTCATCTCGCCGGCCCACGGGTCAACCTGCCGTGATCAGCACTCGCCGCAGTCTCCCAGTGCCGGTCACGACGCGCTACGGTAGCGCCCCCGTTCCTCGTAGCCGCCGTGGAGGACCCGTGGTACAGGCGTACATCCTGATCCAGACCGAGGTGGGCAAGGCGTCCACCGTGGCCGACGTCATCTCCAAGGTCCCGGGGGTGCTCCAGGCCGAGGACGTCACGGGCCCCTACGACGTGATCGTGCGGGCCGAGGCGAACACCGTGGACGAGCTGGGTCGGCTCGTGGTCGCCAAGGTGCAGCGGGTGGCGGGCATCACCCGGACCCTGACCTGCCCGGTCGTGCACCTGTGACGCCTCGTATGCTCGCCGGGTGCGGTTCCCGATACGCCGCGGCCTGCTGGCCGCCACAGTGCTCCTCGCCGCCGGCGCGTGCGACGCGTCCGCCGGCGGCCCCGAGGTGACGGCGCCCTCCCCGACGGGCGAGGCACGCGAGGCCTGCGAGGCGCTGGTCGACGAACTCCCGGAGGACGTGGACGGGCAGGGACGCGGAACGGCGGCCGACGACTCACCCTACGTGGCGGTGTGGGGCGACCCGGCGATCGTGCTGCGCTGCGGGGTGGCCGAGCCGGCGGTGCTGACGCCGGGCACCGAGAGCTACGATCCGGCCGGCGCGGAGTTCGTCGGCGTGAACGACGTCTCGTGGCTGCTCGAGGAGCGGTCGGACGGCGTCCGCTTCACGACGGTCGAGCGGGCCTTCCACGTCGAGATGACGGTTCCCGACGACTACGCCCCCGAGGTCAACCCACTCCTCGACGTCGCGGCGCCGATCGTCGACCACGTCCCCCCGGACGAGCTCAACTCCCCGCCGGACGAGGGCCACGGCGACCACGGCTGACAAGCGCCAGGCCGCGGGCGCCAAGCCGCGGCGCTTCGCGCCGGGGAGATCTCCCCCACCCACCCGCCCTTTCTTTTCGCGCTGCGCGCGGTGGTGGCCCTGCGGGCCGGGCCGGTGGCGGCTTCGCCGCCGGGTGCGCGGCGCTTCGCGCGGGCGGGGTCCCCACCCGCCCGCCCTGTTCCGCGCTTCGCGCGGGGTGGCGGGCCGAACCGCGCTGCGCGCGGTGAGCGGCCGGGAGGGCCAGCCCGCGGCGGCTTCGCCGCCGGGGCCACGCGGCCCCTGCCGCGCGAGGCCCCCCGCCAAG
Source organism: Streptomyces sp. NPDC127098 (assembly GCF_042722465.1). NCBI lineage: Bacteria > Bacillati > Actinomycetota > Actinomycetes > Kitasatosporales > Streptomycetaceae > Streptomyces > Streptomyces sp. NPDC127098. The sequence continues at coordinate 113 of NZ_JBHXFJ010000081.1, read as the reverse complement.
GGCGGGTGGGTGGGCGCGGCACGGCCGCAGGCCAGCACGGCCGCAGGCCAGCACGGCCGCAGGCCAGCACGGCCGCAGGCCAGCACGGCCGCAGGCCAGCACGGCCGCAGGCC
>NZ_JBHXFJ010000080.1:0-29168 GCF_042722465.1 Streptomyces sp. NPDC127098 | reverse complement strand
GACCCCCACCGCGCGACGACCCGCCCGGAGGGCGGTGGGTGGGCGCGGCACGGCCGCCAGGCCGGCACGGCCGCCAGGCCGGCACGGCCGCCAGGCCGGCACGGCCGCCAGGCCCGACCTCGGCGGCTGCGCCGCCTGGTCGGGCCGGGGCGGGCCGCGGCTCAGGCCGAGCGCCCAGCGAAACCGCGTCCAGCGAATCCTCGGCCCCAAAAAACCCGGCGCCCGCCCCGGTCGGGATGGGGCGGGCGCCGGTCGTGTCCGTACGACGCTGTACGGAACGACTCAGGAGGCGGGCGGCGCGGTGAGGCCCGCCCGGCCAGGGCCCGTCAGGCCGCGAGCGCGCGGTCCGTCGGCCGCACCGGGTACGGCAGGGTGGACTGCCCCGTCAGATAGCGGTCCACGCCGCGCGCCGCCGCGCGGCCCTCGGCGATGGCCCAGACGATGAGCGACTGGCCGCGGCCCGCGTCGCCGGCGACGAAGACGCCGTCCACGTTGGTCGCGTACTCGGCGTTCCGCGCGATGTTGCCCCGCGTGTCCAGTTCGAGGCCGAACTGCTCGACCAGGCCGTTCTCCCGGTCGGTGCCGGTGAAGCCCATGGCGAGGGTGACCAGCTGGGCCGGGATCCGCCGCTCGGTGCCGGGCTTCTGCTCCAGCTTGCCGTCGACGAACTCCACCTCGACCAGGTGCAGCCACTGCACGTTGCCGTCCTCGTCACCCTCGAAGTGCGTGGTGGAGACGGAGTAGATCCGCTCGCCGCCCTCCTCGTGGGCCGAGGTGACCTTGTAGGTCATCGGCATGGTCGGCCACGGCTGGTGTTCCGGCCGGCTGTCGCTCGGCCGCGGCATGATCTCCAGCTGGGTGACGGACGCCGCGCCCTGCCGGTGGGCGGTGCCGACGCAGTCGGCGCCGGTGTCGCCGCCGCCGATGACGACGACGTGCTTGCCCTCGGCCGAGATCGGCGAGGTGATGAAGTCGCCCTCCTGCACCTTGTTGGCCAGCGGCAGGTACTCCATGGCCTGGTGGACGCCGTTCAGCTCGCGGCCCGGCACCGGCAGGTCGCGCGCCGTGGTGGCGCCGGCCGCGATGACGACCGCGTCGTAGCGGCGGCGCAGCGCCGCCGCGTCGATGTCACGGCCGACCTCCACGCCGGTGCGGAACTTGGTGCCCTCGGCGCGCATCTGCTCTATGCGGCGGTTGACGTGCCGCTTCTCCATCTTGAACTCGGGGATGCCGTAGCGCAGCAGGCCGCCGATCCGGTCGGCGCGCTCGTAGACGGCGACGGTGTGTCCTGCCCTGGTCAGCTGCTGGGCGGCGGCCAGGCCCGAGGGGCCCGAGCCGATGACGGCGACCGTCTTGCCGGAGAGCCGCTGCGGCGGCTGCGGGGTGACGGCGCCGGCCTCCCACGCCTTGTCGATGATGGTGACCTCGACGTTCTTGATGGTCACCGCCGGGCGGTTGATGCCCAGCACGCAGGCGGACTCGCACGGCGCGGGGCAGAGCCGGCCGGTGAACTCGGGGAAGTTGTTGGTGGCGTGCAGCCGCTCGCTGGCCGCCGTCCAGTCCCCGCGGTAGGCGTAGTCGTTCCACTCCGGGATCAGGTTGCCCAGCGGACAGCCGTTGTGGCAGAAGGGAACGCCGCAGTCCATGCAGCGGCCGGCCTGCTTGCTGATGATCGGCAGCAGCGAGCCGGGGACGTAGACCTCGTTCCAGTCCCTGACCCGCTCCTCGACGGGGCGGGACTTCGCGACCTCGCGCTCGGTGGAGAGAAAGCCCTTCGGGTCAGCCATGGGTCGCCGCCTCCATCATCTTCTCGTGGGTCTCGGACTCGGAGAGTCCGGCCCGCTCGGCGGCGTCCTTGGCGGCGAGCACGGCCTTGTACGTGGTGGGCATGATCTTGCTGAACCGGGCCAGCGCGCCGTCCCAGTCCTTGAGCAGCCGGTCGGCGACCGTGGACCCGGTCTCCTCGGCGTGCCGCCGCACCACGTCGTGCAGCCACTCGCGGTCCGCCTCGTCGAGATCCTCGACCTGGACGAAGCCGGGGTTGACCTGGGCGGCGTCGAGGTCGACGACGTAGGCGACGCCGCCGGACATGCCGGCCGCGAAGTTGCGCCCGGTGGCGCCGAGCACGACGGCCACGCCGCCGGTCATGTACTCGCAGCCGTGGTCGCCCACGCCCTCGGCGACGACGGTGGCGCCGGAGTTGCGCACGCAGAACCGCTCGCCGACCCGGCCGCGCAGGAAGATCTCGCCGCCGGTGGCGCCGTAGCCGATGGTGTTGCCGGCGATGGTGGAGAACTCGGGCAGGTGGTCGGCGCCCCGGTCGGGGCGGACGACGAGGCGGCCGCCGGAGAGGCCCTTGCCGACGTAGTCGTTGGCGTCGCCCTCCAGACGCAGGGTGACGCCGCGCGGCAGGAACGCCCCGAAGGACTGGCCTGCCGAGCCGGTGAAGGTGATGTCGATGGTGTCGTCGGGCAGGCCCGCGCCGCCGAACTTCTTCGTCACCTCGTGGCCGAGCATGGTGCCGACCGTGCGGTTGATGTTGCGGATGGCGAGCTGGGCCCGCACCGGCTGGGCCGCCTCCGGGGTGTCGGCGGACAGCGCGTCGGAGGAGAGCCTGATCAGCTCGTTGTCCAGCGCCTTGGCAAGGCCGTGGTCCTGCGCGACGGTGCGGTGCCTGGCGGCGCCGTCCGGCAGCGCGGGGACGTGGAGCAGCGGGGCCAGGTCGAGGCCCTGCGCCTTCCAGTGGTCGACGGCCCGCGACACGTCGAGCAGCTCGGCGTGACCGACGGCCTCCTCCAGGGTGCGGAAGCCGAGCTCGGCGAGCAGTTCGCGGACCTCCTCGGCGATGAACTCGAAGAAGTTGACGACGAACTCCGGCTTGCCGGCGAACCGCTCGCGCAGCACCGGGTTCTGGGTGGCGATGCCGACCGGGCAGGTGTCCAGGTGGCAGACCCGCATCAGGACGCATCCCGAGACGACCAGCGGCGCGGTGGCGAAGCCGAACTCCTCGGCACCGAGCAGCGCGGCGATCAGCACGTCGCGGCCGGTCTTGAGCTGGCCGTCGGTCTGCACGACGATCCGGTCGCGCAGCCCGTTGAGCAGCAGCGTCTGCTGGGTCTCGGCGAGGCCGAGCTCCCAGGGGCCGCCGGCGTGCTTGAGCGAGGTGAGCGGCGAGGCGCCGGTGCCGCCGTCGTGTCCTGAGATCAGCACCACGTCGGCGTGTGCCTTGGAGACGCCGGCGGCGACGGTGCCGACGCCGACCTCGGAGACCAGCTTCACGTGGATGCGGGCCGCCGGGTTGGCGTTCTTCAGGTCGTGGATCAGCTGGGCCAGATCCTCGATCGAGTAGATGTCGTGGTGCGGCGGCGGGGAGATCAGGCCGACGCCAGGCGTGGAGTGCCGGGTCTTCGCCACCCAGGGGTAGACCTTGTGCCCCGGCAGCTGGCCGCCCTCACCCGGCTTGGCGCCCTGGGCCATCTTGATCTGGATGTCGTCGGCGTTGACGAGGTACTCGCTGGTGACGCCGAAGCGGCCGGAGGCGACCTGCTTGATGGCGCTGCGACGGACGGGGTCGACGAGCCGCTCCGAGTCCTCGCCGCCCTCGCCGGTGTTGGACTTGGCGCCGAGCCGGTTCATGGCGATGGCCAGCGTCTCGTGCGCCTCCTTGGAGATGGAGCCGTAGCTCATCGCGCCGGTGGAGAAGCGCCTGACGATCTCGCTGACCGGCTCGACCTCCTCGATCGGCACGGGCGGCCGCTCGCCGTCCTTCAGCCGGAACAGGCCGCGCAGCGTCATCAGCCGCTCGGACTGCTCGTTCACCCGCTGGGTGTACTGGCGGAAGACGTCGTAGCGGCGCTCGCGCGTCGAGTGCTGGAGCCGGAAGACGGTCTCGGGGTCGAACAGGTGCGGCTCGCCCTCGCGCCGCCACTGGTACTCGCCGCCGATCTCCAGGTCGCGGTGGGCCGGGGCGACGCCGGAGACCGGGTAGGCCTTGGCGTGCCGGGCGGCGACCTCGCGGGCGATGACGTCGATGTCGGCGCCACCGATCTTGGAGGTGGTGCCGTGGAAATAGGTGTCGACGAACGCCTCGTCCAGGCCGACCGCCTCGAAGACCTGCGCGCCGCGGTAGGAGGCGACGGTGGAGATGCCCATCTTGGACATCACCTTCAGCACGCCCTTGCCCAGCGCCTTGATGAGGTTACGGATGGCGACCTGCGGCTCGATGTCCGGCAGGTAGGTGCCGCGCGCGACCAGGTCCTCGACGGACTCCATGGCCAGGTAGGGGTTGACGGCGGCGGCGCCGTAGCCGATGAGGAGCGCGACGTGGTGCACCTCGCGCACGTCGCCGGCCTCGACCAGCAGCCCGACCTGGGTGCGCTGCTTGGTGCGGATCAGGTGGTGGTGGACGGCCGAGGTGAGCAGCAGCGAGGGGATCGGGGCGTGCTCGGCGTCGGAGTGCCGGTCGGAGAGCACGATGATCCGGGCTCCGTCGGCGATGGCGGCGTCGGCCTCGGCGCAGATTTCGGTCAGCCGGTCGGCGAGCGCCTGGCCGCCGCCGCTGACGCGGTAGAGGCCGGAGAGGGTGGCGGCGGCGAACCCGGGCAGGTCGCCGTCGGCGTTCACGTGGATGAGCTTGGCCAGCTCGTCGTTGTCGATCACCGGGAAGGGCAGGGTGACGCTGCGACAGGAGGCGGCGGTGGGCTCGAGCAGGTTGGCCTGCGGGCCGAGCGAGGAGTACAGCGAGGTGACGAGCTCCTCGCGGATGGCGTCCAGCGGCGGGTTGGTGACCTGCGCGAACAGCTGGGTGAAGTAGTCGAAGATCAGCCGGGGCCGGGCGGAGAGCGCGGCGATGGGGGTGTCGGTGCCCATCGAGCCGATCGGCTCGGCGCCGCTGCCCGCCATGGGCGCGAGCAGCACCCGCAGCTCCTCCTCCGTGTAGCCGAAGGTCTGCTGGCGGCGGGTGACGGAGGCGTGGGTGTGCACCACGTGCTCGCGCTCGGGCAGGTCGGCCAGCTTGATGAGGCCGGCCTCCAGCCACTCGGCGTAGGGGTGCTCGGCGGCCAGCCGGTCCTTGATCTCGTCGTCCTCGATGATCCGGTGCTCGGCGGTGTCGACCAGGAACATCCGGCCGGGCTGCAGGCGGCCCTTGCGGACCACCCGGGCCGGGTCGATGTCGAGGACGCCGACCTCGGAGGAGAGCACCACGAGGCCGTCGTCGGTCACCCAGTAGCGGCCGGGACGCAGACCGTTGCGGTCGAGTACGGCGCCGACCTGGACGCCGTCGGTGAAGGTGACGCAGGCCGGGCCGTCCCAGGGCTCCATGATCGTGGAGTGGTACCGGTAGAACGCGCGCCTGGCCGGGTCCATGGTGGCGTGGTTCTCCCACGCCTCGGGAACCATCATCAGCACGGCGTGCGGGAGCGACCGGCCGCCGAGGTGCAGCAGTTCGAGGACCTCGTCGAAGGTGGCCGAGTCGGAGGCGTCCGGGGTGCAGATCGGGAAGAGTCGCTCGAGCCGCTCCGCGTCTCCGAACAGCTCACTGGCCAGCTGCGACTCCCGGGCCCGCATCCAGTTGCGGTTGCCGCGGACGGTGTTGATCTCGCCGTTGTGCGCGACGAAGCGGTAGGGGTGGGCGAGCGGCCAGCTCGGGAACGTGTTGGTGGAGAAGCGGGAGTGCACCAGGGCGATCGCGCTGGCCAGCCGGCGGTCCGAGAGGTCCGGGAAGAACGGCTCCAGCTGGCCCGTGGTGAGCATGCCCTTGTAGACGATGGTGCGGGCGGAGAGCGACGGGAAGTAGACCCCGACCTCGCGTTCGGCGCGCTTGCGCAGCGCGAAGGCGGTCCTGTCGAGCGCGAGACCGGTCTTCTCGCCCGCCGCGTCGGCGACGAACAGCTGCCGGAAGACGGGCATGGTCTCGCGGGCCGCGGCGCCGAGCAGCCCGGGGGCGGTCGGCACCTCTCGCCAGCCGAGGACGGCCAGGCCCTCGTCGGCGGCGATGCCCTCGATCCGGGCGACGGCCTCGGCGGCCTCGGTCGGGTCGGCGGGCAGGAAGGCGATGCCCACGGCGTAGCCGCCGGAGGCGGGCAGGACGAACGGGACGCTGTCGCGGAGGAAGGCGTCCGGGATCTGGATGAGGATGCCGGCGCCGTCGCCGGTGTCCGGGTCGGAGCCGGTGGCCCCACGGTGCTCCAGGTTCCGCAGAACGGTCAGCGCCTGGTCGACCAGCTCGTGGCTGGCCTCACCGGTGAGGGTGGCGACGAAGCCGACACCACAGGCGTCATGCTCGTTGCGTGGGTCGTACATCCCCTGCGCTACCGGGTGGGACGCAGAACGCATCCGGCTCTCCCGTCGTCGTCTTGGTCTTTTGCTGTTCCGAGGGACGACGTTGGCCCTGGTGTACATAAAATTTTCGTGCAGGTTACACGATGGTCCGGTTCCCGGGAAGCGGATAGCACAGTCCACGATACGGACTTCGCGCCGCTTGGCCGTGCCGGAGATGGCGGACATGCCCGCCCAAAGCTTTACGGGGTCGACGGGTGCACCGGTGCTCGTCGATGCGGGACACATGCCCGCCGACAAACAACTGAAACCCGCCGGAAACAAAGCTCACCCAAAGCGCGCCCACGGGACATAGCACCCGGACCCGCCCGGGCTATTCCCGGCATCCGGGACATCATGCACGCCGGATCGCGCCGGGTCCACCCCCCGGCTATCCCAGGGACGTGCCCAGCAGGGCCCCCAGCGCGTAGGTGAGCCCGGCGGCGCCCGCGCCGAGCACCAGCTGCCGCAGCCCGCTGTACCACCAGGAACGCGCGGTCACCCTGGCCACCACCGCGCCGCACAGGAAAAGTCCGACGAGCGCCACCAGCGCGGCGGGCCACAGACTGGTGGCGCCCAGCAGGTACGGCAGCAACGGCAACAGCGCCCCGATCGCGAACGAACCGAACGACGACACCGCGGCCACGGTGGGTGACGGCAGGTCGCTCGGTCCCACGCCCAGCTCCTCCCGGGCGTGGATCTCCAGCGCCTGCTCGGGATCGGCCGACAGCTGGCGCGCGACCTCCCGGGCCAGCCCGGGCTCGACGCCCCGCCTGACGTACACGTCGGCGAGCTCGGCCAGCTCGGCGGAGGGGTGGCTGCGCAGCTCACGCCGCTCGACGTCGATCTCGGCCAGCACGAGCTCCCGCTGGGAGGCCACCGAGGTGTACTCCCCCGCCGCCATCGAGAACGCCCCGGCCGCGAGGCCGGCCATCCCGGCGACGGCGATGGCGTGCGAGGAGGCGGAGCTGCCGGCCACGCCGCTGATCAGGCCCAGGTTGGAGACCAGCCCGTCCATCGCCCCGAAGACGGACGGCCTGAGCCATCCCCCGGTGACATCGCGGTGACGGTGGTGCGACTCCGCGGAAGCGGAAGCGGACATGCGGGACCTCCTCCCTGCCGGTTGCGAGCGCCGGGCCTCAGCCTGACACCGGGACGCGGCCACTGGCTAGCAAGGCAGGGCGTACTAACCCCGTGGCCAGCGGGCCGCTGGCTTCTCGCACCCACCCGCCCCTGCTCCGCGCCGGTGGGCGTTCGCGGTAGCGAAGGGTGGGGAAACGACCGCGGCCCGCGCCTGAGGCGCGGGCCGCGGGTGAGGGCGGGTGGGTGTCGGGGGACCCAGCGTCAGCCGGCGGCCGCCTTCGCGTCGGCGTCGCCGGACTTCCCGTCCGACTCCGACCCCGCGTCCGCCTTGGTCTCCGTCTTGGTCTCAGCGGCCTCAGCGTCCGGCTTCGCGGCGTCAGCCGCCTCCGCCGGCTCCGTCGCCTCCTCGGCCCCGGTGGCCTCAGCGTCCGGCTCGACGTTCTCCTCGCGGCCGGGGTGCCGCCTCGCGGAGATCACCAGGTAGAGGACCGCCGCCACGAAGACGGCCAGGGAGGTCCAGTTGTTCAGCCGCAGGCCGAGGAACTCGTGCGCCTCGTCGATCCGCAGGTACTCGACCCAGAAGCGGCCGACCGTGTAGGCCGCGACATAGAGCGCGAAGGCCCGACCGTGACCCAGGCGGAAGCGGCGGTCGGCCCAGATCACCAGCGCGCCGACGCCCAGGCACCACAGCGACTCGTAGAGGAAGGTCGGGTGGAAGGTGCCCTGGTCGAGGCCGTTGTCGATCTCCACCGCCCACGGCACGTCGGTGGCGCGCCCGTAGAGCTCCTGGTTGAACCAGTTGCCCCAGCGGCCGATCGCCTGTGCGAACGCGATGCCGGGGGCGAGCGCGTCCGCCATCGGCGGCAGCGCGATGCCGCGCCGCCGGCAGGCGATCCAGGTGCCGAGGGCGCCACCGGCGATCGCGCCCCAGATGCTGATGCCGCCGTCCCAGATCCGGAACGAGTCGACCCAGTCCCGGCCGTCGCCGAAGTAGAGCTGGTAGTCGGTGATCACGTGGTACACACGGGCGCCGACCAGGCCGAAGGGGACGGCCCACACGGCGATGTCGGCGACGGTGCCCGGCTTCCCGCCACGGTCGACCCAGCGCTTGCCGCCGAGCCAGATGGCCAGGAAGACGCCGATGATGATGCACAGCGCGTATCCGCGCAGCGGCAGCGGTCCGAGGTGGATCTCGCTTTCGCTGGGGCTGGGAATCGAGGCAAGGATCTCCATGGTGACCCCGACGCTACCCTGCCCGGCCGGCATGAGGTAATCCGCGGGTCCTTCCGGGGGGCGCCCGAGGGCCACCCGGCGGACCCGACACCACACACCGCGACCGGCCGGGCACACACCGTCAGGAGCCGGCGGATCAGCCCGCCAGCTGGTTCACCCGGTCGCGCAGGCTGTCCGGCGTCAGCGGGTTGTTGGCGTCGCCGTAGACGCTCTCCCCGTTCAACAGGATGGTGGGGGTGGCGTTGAAGTCCGAGTTCAGGAAGGCGGCGTTCGAGTCGCTGACCCAGCCGTCGTGGCTGCCGTCCTCGACGCAGGAGCGGAAGGCGTCGCTGTCCAGGTCCTCGACGCTCCCGGCGAGGTCGATGAGGTGCGACGTGTTCGCGAACGCGTCGTCCTGCTCGGCCGGCTGGTGCTCGAAGAGCACGTCGTGGTACTCCCGGAACCGGTCCTCGTCGCGGGCGCAGGCGGCGGCGTTGGCCGCGGCCTTGGAGCCGCTGCCGCCCACGTTGCCGTCGATGATGCTGACCAGGTGGTACTCGACGCGCAGCTTCCCGGCGTCCGTCAGCTCGTTGACGGTGTCCCGGAAGTTGTCCTCGAACGTGCCGCAGGCCGGGCAGCGGAAGTCCTCGTAGACCGTCAGCGTCGCCGGCGCGTCGGATGAGCCCACCGTGATGGGCTCGGCGTCGGTGGCGCCGCTCGTGCTGCCCCCGTTGTTCGCCGCGATGATGCCCACCGCGGCCGCGGCCGCGAGGACGACCACCGCCACGCCCGCCACCTTGGCGCCCCTGGCGCGCCGCTCCGAGACGCGCTCCCGCTCCCGTGCCCGCTTGATCCGCTCGCGGGCGCTCTGCTTTCCGTCACGATTTCTCTGGCTCACGCCCTGAGCCAACGAACCGCGCCCGGTCAGGACACGCCCGGCGCGCCACTCGATCGGTGCGGGCCCGCGTCGCCGGCCTCGTTCCGCCGCTCAGTGGTCGGAACGGTCGGGCGCCGACTGCTCCCACGAGACGCTCAGCCAGGGGCTGTCCGGGTCCGTGGACAGCACGCGGTGCGCGGCGACCATCTCGGTGTACCAGTCGCCGTACTCCTCGCTGTCGAAGTGCAGGCAGCGGCCGAGGACGTAGCCGGCGGCGAAGTCGGACCAGGAGCGGTACACCTGGCGCGCGGCGGAGCCGACGCGCAGCAGCGCCCGCTCGGTCTCCGGGAGTTCGCAGTAGCGAGCGCCGAGGCCCCAGCGCGCCATGCAGGAGGCGCGGCCGTGGTCCCAGGCGAGCACGGAGCGCACCGAGTCGTCGCCGGCCAGCAGGCCGTCGGCGCGGAAGCGGGCCTCGTAGCGCAGGATGCGGCCGATCAGCTCCTGTACCAGCGCGATGTCCGCCTCCAGGTCGAACTCCGGTGGCCGGCCCGTCTGGTCGACCAACTCGGCGGTGCGCGAGACCAGCACCCGCTCGGCCGTCTCGCGCCACCGCACGGCGCCCGGCGCTGGACCGTGCTCCTTGGTGAGCGCCTGCCGCACCCGTAGCACGAACTCCCAGGCGGGCGAGATGACGTCGCCCCGCAGCAGCCGCTCCTGGATCCGCTGCCAGTCGCCGCGCCCCGAGACACCCCACCAGGTGCGCAGCAGTTCACGCTCCTCGCGGTAGCCGCCGTTCTGCCAGCCGAGGTGGTTCCAGAGGGAGCCGTTGTTGACGAGGAGCAGCGCGCCGCAGGCCATTCCGTGGGCGAGCGGCCCTGAGCGGTGCCCGGTCCACAGGGTCTTGAGCGGGCCCTCGGGGGTGGCGTTCCTGAGGTGCTTGCGCCACCGCCTGGGCTCGGCCGGGAGGAATGCCTCCACGGGGGTGCCGGGGTTGACCGCCAGCCAACGGACGGGCCGCGGCCAGGACTTGACGAGGCCACCGAGGTCGACGCGTTCGAAGACCTGCCCGCCGGCCGGTGGCGGCAGCATGCCGCGGGTGAAGACGGCCACGCAGAGCCCCTCCACCTGGGGGTCCCTGAAGGGGCTGAGGCGGAGACCGCCGGGGACGGCGTCCGCCAACTCCTGCGACATGGGGAAGAAGAGGTCGGTGCCGGCGAGTACGGAGAGGAAGGTGGTCCAGTCGCCCCGCGAACCGGCCTCGTACAGGCCCTGCTCAACCGCCGTGGGCGGTTGCCACGGTATGCCGGCCGCGGTCCCCTCGGTACCCATGAGCCAGGACTGTACCCGAACGCGGCCCGTGGCCCGGGCCGCGTTCGGGCGGACGTGCCGGTCAGCCGGTACGGCGGACCCCGGCCGCGAGTTCCGCGGCGAGCTCGCGCACCCGCTGGAGCGCGACGTCCTCGTCGTCGTGCTCAAGCAGCGGCTTCACGAACGCGGTGCCGACGATGACGCCGTCGGCGAAGGCTGCGACCTCGGCGGCCTGCCGCCCGTTGGACACCCCGAGGCCGACGCAGACCGGCAGTTCGGTGGTGGCCCTGGTGCGGCGCACCAGTTCGGCCGCGTCCCGGCCGACGGACTCCCGGGTGCCGGTCACCCCCATCAGCGAGGCGGCGTAGACGAAGCCGCTGCCGGCCGCCGTGATGGTGGCGAGCCGCTCGTCCCTGCTGCTCGGGGCGACCACGAACACCGTGGCCAGGCCGTGCTGTTCGGCCGCCTTCCGCCAGGCGTCCGACTCCTCGACCGGCAGGTCGGGCAGGATGCAGCCGGCGCCGCCCGCCTCGGCGAGTTCGGCCGCGAACCGCTCGGGCCCGTACCGGTCCACCGGGTTCCAGTAGGTCATCACCAGCACCGGCACGCCGGTGGCCGCGTGGACCTCCCGGACGGTGCGCAGCACACCGGCGATCCGGATGCCGCCGCGCAGCGCGATGGTGTCGGCGCTCTGGATGACGGGGCCGTCGAGCACCGGGTCGCTGTGCGGCAGGCCGATCTCGATGATGTCGCAGCCGCCCTCCACCATCGCGACGACGGCGCGGACGCCGCCGTCCTCGGTGGGGAAGCCGGCCGGGAAGTAGCCGACGAGCGCGGCCCGGTCGGCCTCCCTGGCCGCCTCGAGCACGGCGCTGAGCGCCGCCGCGTTGCCACTCACTTGTCGCCCTCCTCGGCGTCGCGGCCGGTGTTGCCGTCGTAGAGCCCGAAGTAGCGGGCGGCGGTGTCCATGTCCTTGTCGCCGCGGCCCGAGAGGTTGACCACGATGAGCCCCTCGGGGCCGAGCTCCCGCCCGACCTCCAGGGCGCCGGCCAGCGCGTGGGCGCTCTCGATGGCCGGGATGATGCCCTCGGTGCGGGACAGCAGGAGCAGGGCCCGCATCGCCTCGTCGTCGGTCACCGGCCGGTACTCGCCGCGGCCGCTGTCCTTGAGGTAGGAGTGCTCAGGGCCGATGCCGGGGTAGTCGAGACCGGCGGAGATGGAGTACGGCTCGGTGATCTGGCCCTCGTCGTCCTGCAGCACGTAGGACCTGGAGCCGTGCAGGATGCCGGGCTCGCCGGCGCTGAGGGTGGCGGCGTGCTCGCCGGAGTCGACGCCGTGTCCGGCCGCCTCACAACCGACGAGTCGCACCCCGGTGTCCGGGATGAACGCGTGGAACAGGCCGATCGCGTTGGATCCGCCGCCGACGCACGCCACGACGGCGTCCGGCAGCCGGCCCGCCTGCTCCTGGACCTGCCGGCGCGCCTCGACGCCGATGACCCGGTGGAAGTCGCGGACCAGGGCGGGGAAGGGGTGCGGGCCCGCCACGGTGCCGAACAGGTAGTGGGTGTCGTCGACGTTGGCGACCCAGTCGCGGAACGCCTCGTTGATCGCGTCCTTGAGGGTGCGGCTGCCGGAGGCCACCGGGATCACCTCGGCGCCCAGCATCCGCATCCTGGCCACGTTGAGCGCCTGCCGCTGGGTGTCGATCTCCCCCATGTAGATGGTGCAGTCGAGGCCGAACAGGGCGCAGGCCGTCGCCGTGGCCACGCCGTGCTGGCCGGCGCCGGTCTCGGCGATCACCCGCGTCTTGCCCATGCGGCGGGTGAGCAGCGCCTGACCGAGCACGTTGTTGATCTTGTGCGAGCCGGTGTGGTTCAGGTCCTCACGCTTGAGGAACACCCGCGCCCCGCCGGCCTCGGCGCCGAACCTCGGCACCTCGGTCAGCGCGCTCGGCCGGCCCGTGTAGTGCGTGAGCAGCCGGTCGAGTTCGGCGCCGAAGGCCGGGTCCGCCTTCGCCTTCTCGTACTCGGCCGCCACCTCCTCGACGGCGGCGCGCAGCGCCTCGGGAACGAAGATCCCGCCGTACGCCCCGAAGTACCCGCCGTCGTTGGGCACCGGCCCCCCGTGGTCGGGAAAGAAGTACTCCGCGGCCCGCTGGGACTCCACGGATTCGGTGTCAGACATTCGTTGCGTTGCCTTGCCTTCCGGATTGTTGCGAACGAGGGGTGTGTGCGAGGGCCGGGGCCTGGGCCTGCGCGGCCGGCGTCGCCCCAGGCGGTCGCCGACGACGAGCCGCGGGCGCGGCCGAGCGGCCGGCCCATGGGCAGGATGAGGAGCGAGCCGCCGGGGCGCTCGCGTCACGCTGGCTCGGGCCTCCGCGCTCTTCGCTGTCGCGAGCGCGAGGCGGCCCGGCTCATGCCTGGGACGCGGCCCGGGTCGGCCGCCATCGGCGGCCGTTGATCTGGCCGGGCTCGCCGCCGATGTGATAGCGGACCCGCCGCCCCAACACCCGACGAGCCGGCGCCCGACACCCACGCGGGCGAAGCCCGCGCCCCGGGTCTGCTATGCCGGCGACGCAACCCGCGAGACCACGACGGATCCCCACCGACCGCCGCGCGCTGTCCAAGCCGACATCGGCGGCCACCAGGCCGCCCCGCCCCCCAGCCAGCGCTCGGACCTCGCCCCACGGCCGCCCGGCCACCCTGACGGAGCCAACAGGCCACGCCTCCGGCACACGAGCCTCGCCCCACAACACCTCATGGGCACGCCGCCCGGCCACACCGACGGATCGCGCCTCCGGCGCACCGGCGGCACGCCGCGACACCTGGCAGGCATCCGCCGCCAACCGCCCGGCCGAGCCGGCCACACCGGTGAGCCGCGCCTCCGGCGCTCGGGCGTCGCCTCGCGACACCCGGCACACGCCCGCCGCCAGCCGCCCAGCTACCTCCGCGGAGCCAACAGGCCACGCCTCCGGCGCACCAACCTCGTCCCACACCACCTCACGGGCGCTCGCCGGCGGCCGGCCGGGCGCGGCGGCGGAGCCGCCGGCCGGCGCGGTCGGGCCAGCGCAGCGCCCCCGCATCAGCGGCCCTGTCGCAGCGCCGGGTGCGTGCCCGCGGCGACCAGGTCGGCGACCGCGGTCCGCGGGTTGCGGCCGGTCACCAGGGACTCGCCCACCAGCACGGCGTCCGCGCCGTCGTGCGCGTACGCGATCAGGTCGTGCGGGCCGCGCACCCCGGACTCGGCGATCTTGACGATGTGGTCGGGGATCTCCGGCGCCACCCGGGCGAAGGTGCCCCGGTCGACCTCGAGCGTCTTGAGGTTCCGCGCGTTGACCCCGATGATCCGCGCCCCGGCGTCGACCGCGCGGGTCACCTCGTCCTCGTCGTGGACCTCGACCAGCGGCGTGAGGCCGAGGGACTCGGCCCGCTCGACGAGCGAGACCAGCGCCGGCTGCTCGAGCGCGGCCACGATGAGCAGCACCAGGTCGGCGCCGAAGGCGCGGGCCTCCCACAGCTGGTAGGAGGTGACGATGAAGTCCTTGCGGAGCACCGGCACGTCGACGCGGGCCCGCACGGCGGCCAGGTCGGCCAGGGAGCCGCCGAAGCGCCGCTGCTCGGTGAGCACGGAGATGGCCGCCGCGCCGCCGGACTCGTAGTCGGCGGCGAGCGCGGCCGGGTCGGCGATGGCGGCGAGCGCGCCCTTGGACGGGCTCGAACGCTTGACCTCGCAGATCACCGAGACGCCGTCGCCCTTGAGGGCCGCGACCCCGTCCTTGGCCTGCGGGGCCTTCGCCGCGGACTCCTTGAGCTCGTCGAGGCTTGTCCGCGCCTGCCGCTCGGCAAGATCGGCGCGGACCCCTTCGATGATCTCGTCGAGGACACTCACGCGACCGGCCCCTTCCTGTCGGTTTGGGGATCCCGGACCACAGTCCAGGAGAGCAATCACACCGATGGTATCGGGCGCTGGGCAGAGGTTTCGCATCCGGTCGGACCCCGTCCCACATACCGGACGTGCGCGGCGCCGGGGCTGTTCAGGGGGCCAGTGCGGCGCCGACCGGCAGGTTGCGCAGCACCGTGAAGACGAGTGCCGCGCCGCCCAGGGCCCAGGCCACGGAGCGGGGCGGGGGTGTCGGCAGCGGGCGGCCGAACGGCGCCAGGGCCAGCCGCAGCGCGAGGAAGGACAGCAGCGCCGCCAGGATCGCGACGGCGAGGGCGTTGGCACCGAGGGCGGCGCCGAGGTCGGCGTCGGCGAGCGCCGTGACGCAGCGCAGGCCCCCGCAGCCCGGGCAGTGGAGGCCGGTGAGCGCCGGCACCGGGCAGCGCGGGTAGCGGCCGGGGGCCGCCGGGTCGAGGACGGCCACGGCGCCCAGGGCGGCCGCCGCCCCCGCCGCCCAGGCCACCGGGGACAGCCGGCTCAGGCGGCCGGCGAGCGGGGGACGGGGTGGTGGCACACGCCCAGCATGGGAGCGCGGCCGCCGCCCCGCAATCGCACGACGGCGAGGGTCAGCCGCCGACCGTGGCCTGCTCGGGCTCGGGGTCGGTGCCGGCCGCGCCGGCGGTCACGTCCGCGGTCTTGGCAGAACCGGCCCGCACCTTGGCCTTGGCGACGTGCGCCGCGCTGGCGGGCACCTGCTGCTGGCCGAAGCCCATGCCCTTGAGCACCAGGCCCGCGATCCCACCGAGGGCGATGATCACGCCGCCGGCCACCACGCCGAGCGGCTGCGCCATGATCGTGTAGGCGCTGCCGACGCCCGTGCCGATGAAGATGATCAGGACGGCGGTCCAGGCGGCGGGAGAGTTGCCGTGGTGGTATTTGTCCGCCATGTGTGCTCCTTGTGGGTCAGGATCGGGCGCGCTCGCCCTCGCTCGGGTGCCGTCGTCCATTGTCGCAGCCGCCGCCGCGGGACCTAGGTGGGGTCCTCGCCACGGTCCAGCGCCCGCCAGATGTCCTCAGGGCGGTCGGAGTCCGTGGTGGCGGGCGGCCGCCGGTCGGCGCGGCGCCCGGCCCGCTCGTACCGGGCCGACATGGCCGGCCACTGCCGGCCGTAGCTCAGCGCGAGCAGTCCCGCGCAGAGCAGCAGCAGGCCGCCGAGGGCGGAGACCCACGGCCAGCCGGTGTGGCTCACGCTGCTGACGGCCGCCTCGCTGAGGCCCATGACCTCCGCCGCGTTCCGCTCCAGCGCCTCGGTGTCGCCGGCGCCGAGCAGTGCCGCGCCGATCGAGCCGGCGCCGCTGAGCGCGAGGACCGAGGAGACCACGGTGCGGCCGGTGCGGCGGACCGCGAACACGGCCACCAGGGCCGCGAGGCCGACGAGCGCCAGCGCGCTCGGCAGCCCGGACACGGCGCTGCCGCTGGCCGTCACCGGCAGCTCGGCGCCGGCGGCCGACGCCTCGCCCTCGCCCCAGGTCTGGCCGGCGGCGATCAACACGACGGCGGCCCCGGCCGCGCCGCTCAGCAGCGCGCCGGCGAGCGCGCGCCGTGGGGCGCTCGAACTGCCGGGGGTGGGGTCTCGCTTCACCCCTCCACGCTACCGCGCAGCTTTCCGGCGGTGGCCACCGCCCTGAGAACGGCCGCCGCCTTGTTCCGGCACTCGGTGTCCTCGGCGACCGGGTCCGAGTCGGCCACCACGCCCGCGCCCGCCTGGACATGGGCGACGCCGTCGCGCAGCACCGCCGTGCGGATGGCGATCGCGGTGTCGGCGTCGCCCGCGAAGTCGAGGTAGCCGACGCAGCCGCCGTAGACGCCGCGCCTGGTCGGTTCGAGCTCCTCGATGATCTGGAGGGCACGCGGTTTGGGCGCTCCCGACAGGGTGCCGGCCGGGAAGCAGGCGGTGAGCGCGTCGAACGCGGTGCGGCCCTCGGCCAGCCGGCCGGTGACCGTGGAGACGATGTGCATCACGTGGCTGTAGCGCTCGACGGACATGAAGTCGACGACTTCCACGCTGCCCGGCGAGCTGACGCGCCCCAGGTCGTTGCGGCCGAGGTCGACCAGCATCAGGTGCTCGGCCCGCTCCTTGGGGTCGGCGAGCAGCTCCTCGGCGAGCTCGGCGTCCTCCCTCGGGGTGGCGCCGCGCGGCCGCGTGCCGGCGATGGGGTGGAGCATGGCCCGGCCGCTCTCCACCTTCACCAGCGCCTCGGGGCTGGAGCCGACGACGTCGAAGCCGCCCTCGGGCCCGCCGCCCTCGCCGGCGAACCTGAACAGGTACATGTAGGGGCTGGGGTTGGTGGCCCGCAGCACCCGGTAGACGTCGAGGGCGCTGGCCCGGCAGGGCGTCTCGAAGCGCTGGGACGGCACCACCTGGAAGGCGTCCCCGGCCCTGATGTACTCCTTGACCCGCTCGACGGCCGCCTGGTAGTCGGGCCCGCCCCAGCGGGCGGTGTACGAGGGCAGCTCGGCGGGCGGCAGCGCGACGGCGCCGGCCGGCACCGGGCGGGCGAGGTCGGCCTCCATCGCGTCGAGCCTGGCCACGGCGTCCGCGTACGCCTCGTCGACGCCGGTGTCCAGGTCGTTGTGGTTGATGGCGTTGGCGATCAGCAGCACCGTGCCGTCGCGGTGGTCGAGCACCGCGAGGTCGGAGGCGAGCAGCATGGTCAGCTCGGGCAGCGCCAGGTCGTCGCGGGTGCTGTCGCCGACCGACTCCAGGCGGCGGACCACGTCGTAGCCGAGGTAGCCGACCATGCCGCCGGTGAACGGCGGCAGCTCCGGGTCGCGCGGGGTGTGCAGCGCGCGCAGCGTCTCGCGCAGCACCTGGAGCGGGTCACCCTCGCGCGGCACCGAGACGGGCGGCGAGCCGAGCCAGTGCGCGCGCCCGGACCTGACGGTGAGGGCGGCCGAGCTGCGGACGCCCACGAAGGAGTAGCGCGACCAGGTGCGGCCGTTCTCCGCCGACTCGAGCAGGAAGGTGCCGGGGCGCTCGCCCGCGAGCTTGCGGTAGAGCGCGATGGGGGTGTCACCGTCGGCGAGGAGGCGACGGGTGACCGGGATCACCCGCCGGTCCTTGGCGAGCACCCGGAAACGGTCGAGGTCCATGCCGGCTGAGCCTACTGCCACCGGCCTGCCGGCTCATCAGCGGCGGACCAGCGGGCGGCGGCCTACTCCCCCCGGCTGACGGCTCCGGCCGCGCCCCCGGCGGTACCCGTGCGGCGGAGCCGCGCATCGCCGGCAGCCGGGTCGTGCGTGGCCGTACTCGCGCACCGCTCCGATCCCCCCGCTCCCGGTGGCGTGGGTCAACGCGGGCGGCACGGCCAGGAGGGCACCTCGCGAGCCCGCCGGGAACCGTCAGGCGGAGCCGAGCGGCAGCGCGCCCGCGTCGAAGCAGGTGCGGTCGCCGGTGTGGCAGGCGGCGCCGACCTGGTCGACCTTGACCAGCACCGTGTCGCCGTCGCAGTCGAGCGCCACGGACTTCACGTACTGCACGTGCCCCGAGGTGTCGCCCTTGACCCAGTACTCCCGGCGGCTGCGGCTCCAGTAGGTGCAGCGGCCGGTGGTGAGCGTGCGGTGCAGGGCCTCGTCGTCCATCCAGCCCAGCATCAGCACCTCTCCGGTGTCGTACTGCTGCGCGATGGCGGGCACCAGGCCGTCCGTGGTGCGCTTGAGGCGGGCGGCGACGGCGGGGTCGAGAGCGGCTGGCTTGGACATGTGTCCATTCTGCCGCCTGGCCGCCGGGGAC
This sequence comes from Streptomyces sp. NPDC127098, assembly GCF_042722465.1. NCBI lineage: Bacteria > Bacillati > Actinomycetota > Actinomycetes > Kitasatosporales > Streptomycetaceae > Streptomyces > Streptomyces sp. NPDC127098. Next base: position 10,698 of record NZ_JBHXFJ010000080.1, on the reverse strand, counting down.
TCTAAGGTGGAGATCATGTCTACCCATGCGAAGCGTGAACGGCTGTTGCTCGCTGACCTCTTGGAGACCTCGGGTCCGGACGCCCCCACCCTGTGCGAGGGCTGGACGGCGCGTGACCTGGCCGCCCACGTCGTGGTCCGGGAGCGCCGCCCGGACGCGGCGAGCGGCATCATCATCAAGCCCCTGGCGGCGCGCGGCGAGCGGGTGCGCAACGAGTTCGCGGCCAAGCCGTACGAGGAGCTGATCCAGCTGATCAGGACGGGGCCGCCGCGGGTCTCGCCGTTCTCGCTGAAGCAGGTCGACGAGGCGGCCAACACGGTCGAGTTCTTCATCCACGCCGAGGACATCAGGCGCGCGCAGCCGGAGTGGGAGCCGCGGCCGCTCGACCCGGTCTTCGCGGACGCGCTGTGGCGCCGGGTGGAGTCGGGCGCGCGGATCATGGGGCGCCGCAGCCCGGTCGGCCTCGTGCTGCGCCGCCCGAACGGGCAGGTGGCCGTCGCCCACAAGGGCGCCCCGGTGGTCACCGTGACCGGCGAGCCCGGTGAGCTGCTGATCTTCGCCTCCGGCCGGCAGGACGCGGCCCGCGTCACCGTCGAGGGCGACGAGGAGGCCGTCGCCAAGCTGCGGGCGGCCAGGCTGGGCTTCGCCTGACCGCCGGGCGCGGCGGCGGGCCGACCGCTCGGCGCGCCTGGCGACCGTTCAACGTCCTCCCGGGTCGCGGCTGTTGACAGTCGGGCGCGGCCTTGTCACGCTTCCGCCGTCCCTTGAAAGCGCTTACCACAGGGGTCTTCGCAGGGTCGGATGAATCGATTCACGCGAGGGCCTCGGCGGCCGGCGCCAGAGTCCAGCACACGGGAGTGATGGATGCGAGGATTACTCAGAGCCGCCGGCACCGCGCTGGCCGTGGTCGCCGCCGCGGCCGCGGCGGCGGTGGGGCTGCCGGGGACGGCCGCGGCCGCCGCGGCGGGTCCGACGATCTACATCGCGAGCGACTCGACGGCCCAGACGTACAACTCCGGCTACGAGCCGCAGGCCGGCTGGGGGCAGCTGCTCGACCGGTACTTCGCGGACGACGTCACCGTCGCCAACCACGCCATCGGCGGGCGCAGTTCACGGTCGTTCATCGAGCAGGGCCGGCTCCAGACGATCCTGGACCGGATCCAGCCCGGCGACTACCTGTTCGTGCAGTTCGGGCACAACGACGCCTCGGTCACCATCCCCGAGCGGTACACCTCCCCCGCGGACTACAAGGAGTACCTGCGCGACGACTACATCGGCGGCGCCCGTGCCCGCGGGGCGATCCCGGTGATCGTCACCCCCGTCTCGCGCCGCTCCTACAACGCCTCGACCGGGCAGTTCAACGTCTCCTTCCCGGAGTACGTGCAGCGGGCGATCGAGGTGGCGCAGGAGGAGAACGTCCCGCTGGTCGACCTCTCCGCGTCCAGCCGCGCCTACCTCGACTCCATCGGCCCCGAGGCCGCCAGGGGCGTCTTCCTGCACACCGCCCCTGGCGAGTACCCGAACCGTCCGGACGGCACCGCGGACGACACCCACTTCCAGCGGTACGGCGCCCTGCAGATGGCCCGGCTGATCGCCCGCGAGGTGCGCGGCGAGGGCCTGGCGCTCTCCTCCCAGGTGCGGGACACGGTCGACGACGTCTACGACCTCGGCCCGGCGAGCGGCCCGGTCGCCTCCTCGTACACCCAGGTCACCGCCGCCACCTCCTACAGCGCGTCGCGCGGCTACGGCCTCGTGGGCGGCGGCCTGATCGAGCGCGACCGGGGAACGGCGTTGAACCAGTTGCAGCGGGACTTCGTCGCCCTGTTCGACGGCCAGTACGAGTTCCGCGCCAACGTGCCGAACGGGGTCTACGACGTGCGGATCACCGCCGGCGACGCGACCGGCTCGGCACGCACCAACGTCACCGTCGAGGGCTCGGTCACCGGCCGGCTCGCGCCCGCCGCCAACACCGCGGCCACGCAGACCTACGCGGGCGTGTCGGTCACCGACGGGCTGCTCAACCTCGTGGTCTCCGGGGAGACCGCGCATCTGAACGCCGTCGAGATCCTGCCGGCGGCCTGAGGGCCGGTCCGGGCGCCCCACGGCCCCCAACATCCAGGGGCGCCCGGACCACTTCACGGCTTCCTGACCCGCTCGACGACGCTGGTGAAGCCCTCGGCGCCGTGGCCGGCCTCGGCGGTCTCGCGGAACAGCTGCCACAGCGCGGTCGGCAGCGACGAGCTCAAACCCGCGTCGGCGAAGGCGTCCACGACGTGCCGGGCGCCGACGACCTGCATGTCGAGGGTGTTGAACCGCCCGTCGTAGACGCCACTCTCGATCTCGGCGGTGATCGCGTTGAGGAAGGCCATCGGTCCCTCGGCGGCCAGGCCGCCGAAGAGCTCCGCCACGTGGGGCCGCACCTCAGCCGCCGGCACGCCGGCCGTCTCCAGCAGGGCGACCGAGTGGAGGTAGCCGGTCATCGACAGCCAGAAGACGGCGAGCATCGCCTGGTACCAGACCATCGCCAGGCCGGGGTCCGCGCCCCGGTAGTCGATCCGGCTCAGCGCGGAAAGCGCTTCCCGGTGGGCGTTCAGGACGGCCTCGTCCCCGGCGTAGAAGGTGTAGGCGTCGGGGGTTCCGACGGCGGGCGGCGGCACCATGATGCCGCCGGTCAGCAGCACCGCGCCGCGTTCAGCCGCCCAGCGGTGGGCCGCGCGCAGCCGCTCGGGGGTGTCGGAGCTGAGGTTGGCCAGCACCCGGCCCTTCAGGGCCGCCGGGTCGACGCCGCCCAGGATCGCGTCCATCGCCGCGTAGTCGACCAGGCTCAGCACCACGAGCTCGCCGGCGGCGAGGGCCTCGGTGGGCGAGGCGGCGAGCGTGGCGCCCCTGGCGACCAGGGGCTCGGCCTTGGCGGGGGTCCTGTTCCACACCGTGACGGGGTGGCCGGCCTCCAGGAGGGTGGCGGCCATGGCGGCGCCCATGGCGCCGAGGCCGATCACGGTCACGGGCTCGGGCGTGCGGTCGGACATCGTGTTCGTCTCCAGGATCGATCGTCGGGGAACGCCGGGTCGGCGTCCGTCGCGATCACGGTGCGCCGGGCCGCTTCGGGTCCGCCACGGATGGGCCACGGGTGGTCCCGTGGGGCGGTTAGCCTGGCGGGATGCGCTTCGGGGTGCTCGGCCCGCTGGCCGTCTGGACGGACGAGGGCGCGCCGGTCACCGTCCCGGACGCCAAGGTGCGGGCGTTGCTCGCCGATCTGCTGGCGCACGAGGGGGCGCCGGTCTCCGTCGACCGGCTGGTGGCGGACCTGTGGGGCGATCGTCCGCCGCGCAACCCGACGGGCACGCTCCAGGCGCGGGTCTCCCAGCTGCGGGGCGCGCTGGCCGGCGCGGAGGCGGGCGGGCGCGCCCTGGTGGCGCGCGGCCCCGCCGGGTACGCGCTGCGCGCCACGCCCGGGTCGGTGGACGCGGACCGGTTCGCCGCACTGCTCGCGGCCGCCTCGGCCGCGCCGGGGCCGGCCTCGCGGGTGGCGTCGCTGGACGAGGCGTTGGGTCTGTGGCGCGGCCCGGCCTTCGCGGAGTACGCGGACGCCGCCTTCAGCCGGCCGGTCGTGGCGCGGCTCGACGAGCAGCGGCTGACGGCGTGGGAACTGCGGGCCGAGGCGCGGCTCGACCTGGGTGAGTACGACGCGGTGTCGGGCGAGTTGGCGGGTCTCGTGGTGGCGCATCCGCTGCGGGAGCGGCTGCGCGCGGCGCAGCTGCGGGCGCTGTGGCTGGCCGGCCGGCAGGACGCGGCGCTCGCCGTGTTCGAGGAGGTGCGGCGCGGCCTCGCCGAGGAGTTGGGGGTGGATCCGGGCCCCGAGCTGGCTGCGCTGCACGCGGCGATCCTGCGGCAGGATCTCCCCCGGCGCGCGGCCCCGACCGCCCGGTCGCATCCCCGGTTGCCGGCGCGGCTGACGGAGTTGGTCGGGCGGGACGGCGCGGTCGTGGAGGTCGCCGCGCTGCTCGGTGCCTGCCGGCTGGTGACGCTGACCGGCACGGGCGGCGTGGGCAAGACCCGGCTGGCGCTCGCCGTGGCCGAGCGGGCCGCGGCCTCGGCGGCGTTCCCCGACGGGGTGTGGCTGGTCGAGCTGGCGGCGCTGGGCCCCGCTGAGGTGCCGGACGCGGTGGCCGCGGCGCTCGGCGTTCGGGACGACGCGCCGGGCGGGCCGGATCTGACGGCGCGGCTCGCCGAGGCGCTGCGGGACCGGCGCGGGCTGCTCGTGCTGGACAACTGCGAGCATCTGCCGGGCGCCGTCGCGGAGTTGGTGCATCGGCTGCTGTCGGCGGCGCCCGGGCTGCGGGTGTTGGCGACCAGCCGGGAGCCGCTGGCGCTGGACGGGGAGCGGCTGTTCGCCGTGGAGCCGCTCGACCTCCCGGACGCGGTACGGCTGTTCGCGGTGCGGGCGGCGGCGGCAGCGCCGGGGTTCCGGCTCGACGGGGTCGACCGGGAGGCGGTGGCGGCGATCTGCCGCCGGCTTGACGGGCTGCCGCTGGCGTTGGAGCTGGCCGCGACCCGGGTGCGGGCGTTCGGCGTGCGGGAGTTGGCCGGGCTGCTCGACGACCGGTTCCGGCTGCTGTCGGCCGGCGCGCGGGACGCGCCGGCGAGGCAGCGCACGTTGCGCGCGGTGATCGACTGGAGCTGGGACCTCCTCGACGCCCGGGAGCGGGTGCTGTTGCGGCGGCTCGCGGTGTTGGCGGACGGCTGCTCGCGGGAGGCCGTGGCGGAGGTGTGCGGGGGCGGCGTCGAGGAGTTGGCGCGGCTGGTGGACCGCTCGCTGGTGGTGGCCGACGACGGCCGCTTCCGGTTGCTGGAGTCGGTGGCCGCCTACGCGCTGGAGCGGCTGCGGGAGGCGGGCGAGGAGGAGACGGTCCGGGACCGGCACGCCGCGTACCAGGCGGGCCTCGCGGAGCGGGCGGCGCCGGAACTGCGGGGCGGCCGGCAGTGCGAGTGGCTGGCGCGGCTCGACGCGGAGGCGCCGGGGTTGCGTGGCGCGCTGGACTGGGCGGCGGAGCGCGGCGCGGCGGAGACGGCGTTGCGGCTGGTCAACTCGTTGTCCTGGTACTGGTTCCTGCGGGGCCGGGGTGGCGAGGCGCGCCGCTCGCTGCGGCTCGCGCTCGCCGTGCCCGGCCGGGCGCCGGCCGTGGCGCGGGCGGTGGCCGGGGCGTGGCTGGCCGGGATGACGGCCGAGGACCCGGGAGAGGGGGCGCTGGGTGGCTTCGCCGGTCTCGACGAGCCGCTGACGCTGGCCCACGCGGAGTGGTTCCTCGCGCTGTCCCACTGGGCGGTGGGCGAGAAGTCCGAGCATGGGGCGCGGGTGGAGCGGGCGTTGGGAACGTTCCGGCGGCTCGGCGACCGCTGGGGGGAGGCGGCGGCGCTGAGCACCCGGGCCAGACTGGCCGTGGGCCACGCGGACTTCGCGGCGATGGCGGCCGACGCGACGGCCAGCCTGGAGCTGTTCACGGAACTGGGCGACGGATGGGGGCGGTTGGAGGCCGGCTCGGTGCTGGCGATGCGGGCCGAGATCGCCGGCGAGTACGCCGAGGCCGCCGAACGGCTGCGGGACGGGCTGGGTGCCGCGGAGGAGCTGGGGCTGTGGGCGGAGGCGTCGTTCCGGCTCTCGGGTCTGGGGCGTCTGGCGCTGCTCACCGGTGATCCGGACGGGGCCGAGGAGCTGTTGACGCGCGGGTGGCGGCTGGCCGTCGAGCACTCCGACCAGTGGGCCGAGGAGTTCGCGGACGTCGGGCTCGCCATGGTGGCGCGGCGACGCGGGCGGTTGGCCGAGGCGGAGACCCGCCTGCGGCGGTGGCTCGACTGGCTGGCCGGGGTCGGCAGCATCTCGGGCCGGGCCTTCGTCCTGGCCCAGTTGGGCTTCGTGGCCGAGCTGCGGGGCGATCACGAGGCGGCCGGGCGGCTGCACCTGGACGGCTGTGCGGCGGCCGTGGCGAGCGGCGATCCGCGCGCGGTGGCGCTCGCGGCGGAGGGCCTGGCCTGCGTGGCGGCCGCCGCCGGCCGCCCTCGCGTCGCCGCCCGGCTGCTCGGCTCCGCCGCGGCGGCCAGACGGGCCGCGGGCGCGCCACTGCCGGCCGGGGAACGGCACGACGTGGAGCGGGCCGAGCGAACGATCCGCGCCGCGCTCGGCGAGCCGGCCCTGAGGGCCGAACTCACGGCGGGCGCCGCGCTCTCCCTGCGGGAGGCGCTGGCCACCGATACCTCGTGGCCGGGGCGGGACGACACCGCGGGACCTGGCTGAACAGCGGACGCGCCACGCGGCCGACGCCGGTGCCGTCTATCGGCTCGCCGCGAAGGCCCTGGCGATCGACACCTCGTGCGGCGACGCCGCTCCCTAGTTCCGCTTGATCCCGACGGCGGCCCAGGCGGAGATCTTCTTGTCCAGCTCCGTCGACTCGCTCGCCAACGCCCGCCAGCGGTGCGGCACGGTGATGCCCGGCTCGACCAGTTGGAGCCCGTCGAAGAACCGGGCCACCTCCTCGCGCGTCCTGACCTGGGCGGGGATGCCGCCGCGCCGGTAGATCTCCTCCACCTGCCGCAGTGCCGGGGCGTCGAAGTCCGGCGTGACATGGCTCAGCAGCAGCGCGGAACCGGCGGGCAGCGCGTCGAGCAGCCGGCGCACGATGGCGTGGGCGCCCTGCTCGTCCGTCACGAAGTGCAGCAGCGCGAGCAGCGACAGCGCGACCGGCTTCGACAGGTCGATGGTCTCGGTCAGTTGGGGCGACCGGAGGATGTCGTCGAGGTCGGTGATCAGGTCGGCGTGGATGTAGGTGGTGTGGCCCTCGGGCGTGCTGCGCATCAGGGACTCGGCGTGCGTGAGGACCAGCGGATCCTTGTCGACGTACACGATCCGGCACTCGGGCGCGGCCTCCTGGGCCACCTGGTGCAGGTTGGGCTCGGTGGGTATGCCGGTGCCGATGTCGAGGAACTGGCGGATCCCCGCCTCCTCGACGAGGAGTCGGACCGCCCGCTGCATGAAGGCCCGGTTGGCCCGTGCCGCGTCGCGCACCCCCGGCCACCAGTCGAGGACCTTCTCGGCGGCCTCCCGGTCGACCTGGTAGTTGTCCTTGCCCCCGAGGTAGTAGTCGTACATCCGCGCCGAGTGCGGCACGTTGAAGGGGTCGGTGGGGGTGCTCATCTCTCTCCCGGGGGTGACGCGGAACCTGGGCGCAGGCTATCTCCCACAGTTCACGGTCCGTCAGGCGGCCGCCTTCGCCCCGGGCCGTGGCGCGGCTCCTACCAGCCGTGCACGGACACCGGTTCGCCCCGCAGGTAGTGGCCGATGCCCAGCGCGTTGTAGCGGACGACGGTGCCGGGCAGGCGGCGCGGGTCGTGCCAGAACAGGCCCGCGCACTTGTGCGGTTCGGCGTTGTGCAGGGCGCCGGCCCAGCGGTTGGTGGCGAAGAAGAAACCGACGCGCGCGGAACCCTCGGGGGACCGGTAGTGCATGGTGTGCACGATCCGCAGTGCGGCCGGGTCGAGGTCGACGCCGACCTCCTCGCGGGCCTCGCGGACCACGGCCCGCACCACGCTCTCGCCGTGTTCGACCTTGCCGCTTGGCAGGTTGAGCCGGCCGTCCGCGTAGCCGGTGTTGGCCCGTTCGGCGAGCAGCACCTGCCCGGCGCGCTCGAAGATGATCAGGGCGTCGACGTAGGCGCGTTGGGTCATCGTGCCCGCCCCTCGCCCTCCGCGGCCGGCGCCTCGCGCAGCAGCGTGGCCTCGGTCGTGGCGTCGTCCCGGGTGGCGGCCACGAAGGTGAGCACGGCGCGGAGTTGGCGCTCGTCGAAGCGTGAGAGCAGCTCGGTGGCCCGGCGGCCCATGCCGTCGTAGTGGGCGGCGGGCAGGCTCCGTCCCCTCTCGGTGACGCGCACCAGGGCGCGGCGGCGGTCGTTGGGGTCGGCGGCACGCTCGACGTAGCCGGCCGCCTCGAGACGGTCGATCATGCGGGTGACGGCGCCCGTGGTGCGGGCGAGCCGGGTGGCCAGCTCACCGGCGCCGAGTGGCCCGTCGGCCTTGGCGAGCGCGTGGAGGCACTGCAGGTCGGTGGTGGAGACGCCGAGGCGCCCGGCCACCAGCTCGTTGAGCTGGACCGTCGCGGTCGCCATGTCCGGCATCAGGTAGAGGATCTCGTCGATCAGTCGGGCGGCCGCGGAGTCGGGGGCGGGCTCGGGCACGGGTTTGACGCCTTTCACTCGGAGATTTATCTTACTCGCTCAGATAGTGAGCGATGCAGTAGCTGCATCGCTCAGTCACATCTCGCGCATCGCGCATCCCATCACCCCACCACCGGCCGAGAGGAGCCGCGGGTGTCGTCCCTGCCGCCCGGAAGAACCCGAACGCTGGCCCTGACCGCCATCCTGCTCGCAGCGTTCATCGACCTGATCGACGTCACGATCCTCACCGTCACCCTTCCCTCCATCCAGGCCGACCTCGGCGCCTCTCCCGCGCAGCTCCAGTGGATGCTGAGCGCCTACACGCTGGCGCTCGGCGCCGGGCTGATCAGCGGGGCCAGGCTCGGCGACATCGCCGGCCACCGGCGGGTCTTCGTCGCGGGCGTGCTCGGCTTCACCGCCGCCTCGGCGCTGTGCGCGCTGGCCCTGAATCCTGGCATGTTGATCGCCAGCCGCGTGGCCCAGGGCCTGTTCGCGGCGGCCATGGTGCCGCAGGTGCTGGCCCAGATCCAGCTGCTCTACGCGCCACACGAACGAGGCGGCCCGATGGCCGGGTTCGCCTCGCTCACCGGCCTGGCCGCCACCCTCGGGCCGATCCTCGGGCCGGCACTCACGGAGGCCGACCTGGCCGGCACCGGCTGGCGGCTGGTCTTCTGGGTCAACGTGCCGCTTGGCCTCGCCACCGCCTACGCCTCGATCCGCCTGCTGCCGGAGAGCCGCGCCGAGACTCCGCCGCGGCTCGACCTCCCGGGGGTGCTGGTCTCGACCGCGGGGCTGCTCCTGCTGCTCTACCCGCTGATCGCCGCGTCCGACGGCGGGCGCTGGCCGGGTTGGGCCACCGGCTGCCTGCTGGCGGGCGGGGCCGTGCTGGTGGCGTTCGTCCTGCGGCAGCGCCGGGCCGAGCGCGCCGGAGGCTCGCCGCTGGTCGCCATGTCGCTGTTCCGCCACCGCTCGCTTGCCGGCGGGCTGCTCGTCCAACTCCTCTTCTCCGTGCCCGTGATGGGCTTCTTCATGGTGATGATGCAGTTCCTCCAGGTCGGCGTCGGCATGGCGCCGCTGGAGGCCGGTCTCACCCTGGTGCCCTGGTCGATCTCGGTGGCCGTGCTGGCCGCCCTCGGCGCCGCCGTGCTGCTGCCCAGGATCGGCCGGCTCACCGTGCGGGCGGGTCTCGTGGTGCTCGCGCTCGCGCTGCTGCTGATGGCCCGGACGGCGGCCGGCGCGACCCCGGACACCGGCTTCCTCGACCTGCTGCCGAGCGTGGCGCTTGGCGGCGCCGGCATGGGGCTGGTGGTCGCGCCCATCATCCAGCTGACGCTGACCGACGTGCCGCCCGAGCACGCCGGTTCGGGATCGGCGCTCTTCAACACCGTCACCCAGCTCGCCGCCGCCGTCGGGGTCGCCGCGATGGGCACGTTCTTCTTCGCCAGGACACACGACCTCGCGCCGGACGTCAGGACCGTCGGCGACGCCTTCCACGACACGCTCCTGCTCGCCACCGCACTGCTCGCCGTGGCACTCGCCGCCACAACGCTGCTCCCCCGCCACGCGGCGCGCGCGCCGGAGGCGGCGACGACCGGCGCGGCGACGGGCTAGCCGGCAGGCCAGGCGCCCCTGCCCACCAGGTCGAGGACCAGCGCGGCGATGTTCCAGGCGTCGTCCTCGCCCCGGTGGTGCCGGCCTTCGAGCGGCAGCCCGGCGATCTCCAGGGCGCGGTCCATGCCGGGGCGCTTGCGCAGGCCGTAGCCCTCGGTGAAGGCCAGCTTCGCGTTGGTGTGGCGGCGGCCGAAGGGATAGGGGACGCCGGTCGCCTGGCACTGGCGGGTGAACTGCCCGCGGTCGTAGTCGCCCCAGCTCGCCCACGGGCGCGGCCCCGCCCGGTGTTCCACCGCCAGCAGCCGGCATGCCTCGGCGAAGGACACGCCCCGGTCCACCTCGGCCTGGGTGAGGCCCGTCAGCTCGGTGCAGAAGGCGCTGACCTTCGACCTGGCCGGCCGCACCACGATCCGGTGCCGGCCGAGCCGCTCACCGGCCGTCAGGTCCACCACCGTGAGGCCGATCTCGATGATCTCGCTGACCTGGCCGGGTGGCGGCTGGCCGGTCCAACACGTCGCCTCGACGTCCACCACGTTCAGCAACTCGCCAGTCGCTCCCATGCCGTCGACCCTACGGAGCCGGCCGCCCGTCGGCACCCCCTTTCCGGCTTGAACGTACGTCCTGAACGCTCGTTCAAAACTCGGGTAGGGTGTGCCCCCATGGGCAACGCGAACGACCGGGGCTTCACCCATCTGCACGTCCACACCCAGTACTCGCTGCTGGACGGCGCGGCCCGGCTGGGGGACCTGTTCGCCGCGTGCCGGGCACACGGCATGACGCACCTCGCGGTGACGGACCACGGGAACCTGCACGGGGCGTACGACTTCTTCCAGCAGGCGACGGGGGCCGGGGTGACGCCGATCATCGGGATCGAGGCGTATGT
>NZ_JBHXFJ010000079.1:0-29868 GCF_042722465.1 Streptomyces sp. NPDC127098 | reverse complement strand
CAGTAACCCGCACGACGGCCGGCCCCCGGAAGGGGGCCGGCCCCGCCGGCACATCCACGCCTACCGCTGGACCGGCGACCGCCGCACCTACGACCAGGAAGGCCCGCGCCGGCCAGAGTCGTCGGTGTTCGCGACGAACGGCTGCACGCCGGTCCTCATCGCCAACTGGCTGCTGAGACCGGCCACCGCCATCACCGCCACGTTCCACGACATCGATGAAGCGTCGGAGTGGTTCCGGTACCAGATGGAACGTGCCGCGCCCGGCTTCGCCAACCCACAGGAACAAGAGCCCGCACGGCTCACCGCCAAGCTGGCGCACGTCGCCGCCACCCTCCACCGGGGAGGTGATGCGCACGCCGCTTGGTATCTCCAAGCAACCGGCTACACCACCCTCGACCTCATCACCTGCTCACTCAACAGGAACAACCCCGGCCTCGCGTGCCCGGCGGCTGGCAGGATCGCCGTATGAACGAGATCGTCCTGATGTCGGACCCCGCCGTCGCCGCCATCCCCGTCGTGGAGTGCGGCGAGCGGCTGGTGGACGTCCGCCGCCGCCCGCTGCTGGTCGACGGCCGCAAGGAGGATCCCGCCGGCGCCTTCGCGCACCTCCGCGCAGGCGTGGTGGAGCGGCTGTCGCACGCCCAGACGCAACTGCCCGCCGGCCTGCGGCTGTTGTTCGTCGAGGGGTACCGGCCGCCCGCGCTCCAACGACGGTATTTCGACGTGTACTCCGGCCGGCTGCGCGCCCAGCACCCCGCCTGGTCCGACGAACAGGTCCGCTCGGCGGCCAGCCGGTACGTGTCGCCGCCGGAGATCGCCCCGCACAGCGCGGGTGCGGCCGTCGACCTCACGCTCGCCGACGCCGAGGGGCGCGAGCTGGACCTGGGGACACGGCTGAACGCCGACCCGGAGGAGAGCGACGGCGCCTGTTTCACCGACGCCGCCAACATCAGTGACCAGGCCCGCGCCAACCGGGCGACGCTCGGCGCCGCGCTCGCCGCCGCCGGGCTCGTCAACTACCCGACGGAGTGGTGGCACTGGTCCTTCGGCGACCGCTACTGGGCCCTGGTCACCGGGAAACGCGCCGCCCGCTACGGCCCGGTCGAGCCCAGCTTCTCCTCGATCCAGGCGACGCCGAAGTCGACGGCCTGATCGGCCTCGAACAGGTAGCTGTCGGCGGCGCCGACCCGCCCCTGCCGGCCGATGCCGGCGGCGAGCATGTCCCGCACGATGACCTCGAACGGGTCCTCGCCCTCCGGCACCACGGCCGAGTAGTCGAAGGCGCCGTTCTCCGAGTCGATGTCGTGGAAGCGTCGCCAGACCCGCCCGCCGTCCTCCTCAAGCACCGGCTGTTCGTAGTCCACGAACCGCTTGCCCGGCGCCTGGGCGAGCGCCTCCGCGTGGTGCAGCAGCGTCATGGTGTCCAGCGGCGCGCCGAGCATCAGCACCCGGCCGCCGCGATCCACCAGGCGCGCCAGCGGACTTCCGGGACCGTGCGGGTCGTCCCAGGGGTGGTCGGCCACCAGTTCCTCCGCCGCCGCGCCCAACGCGGCGAAGCTGACATCCGGGTGCCGGCTGCGCACCGCGCCAGGCCAACGGCGCAACGCCTCGGGGAGCCGGCCGTTGTCGTGCGCCGCCTCGCTCACCACGGGATCGTACGCGGGGTGTTCGGCACGCAGCGCGTCCTGCCACTCGGCAGGCCAGTCGACGAAGTCGTACGGCGGCGCGTCGTTCCAGCCGCTGTACACCAGCAACGTGCCGTCCTCGCCCACCACGTCACGCAACGCGCCGATGACGGTCGCCGAACCGCCCGCCACATAGCCGAGCGCCGACATCCGGGTGTGGAACATCACCACGTCACCGGCGCAGAGGCCGAGCGCGTCCAGGTCACTGCTGATCCGGCTCCGGGTCACCGGGCCGCCCGAGACGGCCAGCAGGCTCGTTTCGTCCATGATCGGTGAACTCGTCGCGACGCAAGCCGGTTCCCCTGGTCAGGACCCGCAGCAGCGACACCCCCGCCACGACCGCCACCGCGTGGAGCGCGGCGGCGACGGCCGGATGCTCGGGTGGCACCGCGTCGGCGGGTTCGGCGAGCGCGACATAGCCGGTGAGCGGCAGCTTCCAGCCGCTCCACGCGAACAGCGAGCCCGACCCCAACCAGCCGAGCGCCACCAGCGGCAGTCGGCGCGGCGGCCGCGCCCAGACGGCGGCCGTCGCGGTGAGCGCCCAGAGGCCGCCGAGCAGGGTCAACATCCGCCAGTCCGCGTCGCGTTGGTCCGGGTGCGCGAGGCCGACCGTGCCGCCGGCCGCCCAGTACAGCCAGCAGACGCCGGGCAACGCGCCGGCCGCCAGCACCCACCGGCGGGCCGGCGCGCCGAGCCGGCCGGTGCGGAGGTGCGGCCAGCGGCGGCGCACGTACCCGGGGAGCGCGAGGGCGAGACCGAGGCCCGTGGTCACGAAGGCGGCCTGGATCAGCGCGCCCTCCCACGCCGGCATGTCCCCGGAGTCGTCATCACCGGCCACCGTGGTGACGAGGGCGAACGGCAGCACCGACACCAGGAAGCCGGCACCCACCCAGGCGGCCAGGGCCAGCGGCGGCGCCGGGATCCGCATGCCCCAGGGCCGCACCAGGGCGAGCGCCAGCACGATCCCGACGGCCGCCATGACGATGGTGACGCCGTTGAGCACCACCCATTCCGCCACCGAGGCGTCGCTTCCGGTGGGCAGCACCCCGGCCAACGCCCCCACCACCCAGGAGACCTTGATCAGCAGATACGGCGTCATCGCCAGCGCCGCGCCGTATCCACCGGCCCGGCTCATCCGCTCCCACCACACCACGCCCGTGCCCCTCGCTCCCGCCGTGTCCCTCAACGCTAGGAAGCCGCCGCGACACGGTCGTCCCTCGCCGGGCGGATCCGTCTCCCCCGCCCGGGGGAGGCGGTTCCGCACGGGGCAGGAGGCGCACGGGCCGCGCCGGGCGGCAGCGTGGGCGCGTGACCACCGCGTCTCCCGCCCTCCGGTGAGGGCCCCGGCGCCGTGCTGCTGCTGGTCTACGCTGGCCAGGTGACATCGGGGGTGCTGGTTCCCGCCATCGGCGTTCGCCCGTCCGGGGCTCGGACGCCATGCTGAACGGCCGCGTGCTGGCCCGCCGTTGGGCGCACCTGCTGCTCGGCGGGGCGCTGCTGATGCCGTTCTTCCTTCTCACCTCGGTGGTCGTCGGACTCGCGGCGCCCGACACCGACGTCACCGTCCACCTCGGCTGGCAGCTCGTCGCCTACGGCCTGGCGCTGCCGCTGGTCGCGGTCGCCGGCCTGCTCCGCCAGGTCCGCCCGCTCGAGGTGGCCGCGGTCCGTGCCCTCGTGGCCGTCCCGGGTTCCGCGCTCGCGGACGGGCCTGCCGGCTCGCACGACGCGCGGCGCCGGGCGGCCGGATGGTTCCTGGCGCACACCGCGCTCGGCGGGCTGGTGAGCGGGGCCTCGCTGGCGCTGCCGCCGGCTGCCGTGTTCCTGGTGGCGATGCCGTTCGTCGGCCCGCTGCGCCGCAGCCGCTGGGCCGACCAGTTCCCGGCGCTGCCCGACCACCCGTGGCTGGGGCCGCCGCTGGGGTTCGCCGTGCTCGCCACGCTGCTGGCGGCCGTGGCCGGGGCCGGCGCGCTGCTGGCCCGGCTGGCGCCGGCGCTGCTCGGCCCGACCCCGGCGGACCGGCTGGCCGCCGCGGAGCGCCGGGCCGCCGACCTGGCCGTCCGCAACCGGCTGGCGCGCGAGCTGCACGACTCCGTCGGCCACGCGCTCAGCACCGTCACCCTCCAGGCGGGCGCCGCGCGCACGGTCCTGGCGGCGGACCCGGACTTCGCCCGCGAGGCCCTGGTGGCCATCGAGGAGACCGCGCGGCGGGCCGTCGCCGAGCTGGACACGGTGCTCGGGCTGCTCCGCGACGAGGAACCGGGCAGCCGGACGCCCGCACCCACTCTGGACGGGGACCTCGACGGGCTGCTCGACCGGGTCCGGGCGGCCGGGGTCGCCGTCCACCTGGCCGCCGACCCGCAACCCGGCGCCCTGCCGCCGGTCGTCTCCCGGGAGGCGTACCGGATCGTGCAGGAGGGCCTGTCGAACGCCGCCCGACACGCGGGCCGGGTGCCGGTGCGGCTGTGCCTGGCCCACACCGACGAGGAGCTGACGATCACCGTGGAGAACCCCGTGCCGGCCGCCGCCGCCCGCCGGAGCGGCGGCGGCCGTGGCCTGCCCGGCATCGCCGAACGGGCCACGCTGCTGGGCGGCGGGGCCTCGTGGGAGGCGGCCGGCGGAACGTGGCGGCTGGTGGCCACCCTGCCGCTGGCGGGCGGTCCCCGGTGAGCGGCGGCCGGCCGCTCACGGTCGTGCTGGCCGACGACGAGCGGCTGGTCAGGACGGCGCTGCGGGCGATCCTGTCGGCCGAGCCTGACCTGGAGGTCGTCGGTGAGGCGGCCACCGGGGCGGAGGCGGTCTCGGTCGTCCGCCGGCTGCGCCCCGACGTGGTGCTGATGGACGTCCGGATGCCGGAGGTGGACGGCATCCGCGCCACCGAGCGGCTGCTCGGCGCCATGGATCCAGCGCCCCGGATCGTCGTGGTGACGACGTTCGAGAACGACGCGTACGTCTACGACGCGCTGCGGGCGGGCGCCAGCGGCTTCCTGCTGAAGCGCGCGGCGGCCGAGGAACTCGTCCAGGCGGTGCGGCTCGTCGCCCGCGGCGAGTCGCTGCTGTTTCCGGCGGCGGTGCGGGCGCTGGCCGCGCGCCACTCCCCGACGCACCGGCCAGGACCCGCGCCCGGCCGCCGGCTCACGGAGCGCGAGGCGCAGGTCCTGCGGCTCGTGGCGGAGGGGCTGACGAACGCGGAGATCGCGAACCGGCTGGCCGTCGGCGCCCAGACGGTCAAGACACATGTGGCGGCGGTGCTGGCCAAGCTCGGCGCCCGGGACCGCACGCAGGCGGTGATCACGGCCTACGAGCACGGCTTCGTGGTCCCGGGGCGGCGGGAGCCCTCCGGTTGATCGGGCCCGCCGCGGTTGATCAGGCCCCCAGGTGGGCGGCGCCTTCGGCGAGCAGGCGGCCGAGGGCGAGCGCGTCCGGGGCCACGGCCGTGACCAGGGCCGCCGGGCCGGCCAACGGGGTGAGGACGGCCGTGTCGGCGAGCACCCGCGCCTCGGCCGGCTTCTCCTCGAACGCCGGGTCGACGACGAGGAGTTGGCCGACCGCACGGTGGCCGTCGAGCACCGCGCCGCCATCCCAGCCCGGGGTCCCCGGGCCGAAGGCGAGTTCCTGGTCGAGCAGCGGCCGGTCGGCGAGGCGCACGACCAGCCGGGAGACCAGCCGGCCCGGCTCCTCCCCCGCCCGGCCCAGGACCAGTTGCTCGCGCAGCACGAGCCGGGCGCCGGCCGCGAGAGCCACCCGCGTCGTCGTCCGCAGGTCGCTGCCGGCCGCCGCGATCAGCGGCTCCGGGAGCCACCGCAGCTCGCCGCCCTCCCCCACTGTCAGCGTCACGTCGTAGTCGGCCGGCTCGCCGCCGCGGCCCGGCAGGGCGACGGTGGCGGCGGCCGAGGTGATCCGCAGGGCCGCGCCCGGCGCGGCCTCGGCCGTCAGCCGCAGCCGGTCGCCGCCCAGCGGGCCGCTCATCGCGCCGACGACCGTGACCTGCGTGTACGGGCCGGCCGCGCGGGTACGCCGCAGTGCCAGCGGCCCCTCGCCGCGCAGCAGCGGCAGCGAGCCGTCCGCCGTGGCCGTGACCCGGGCGTGGGCGGTGACGCCGGCGCTCACGCCGCCGCCGGCGCCCAGGCGGCGAGCCGCCCCAGTACCCAGTCGGCGACCGGCCGGACGCCGTCCGTCTCCCGCAGCGAGGTGAAGGCGACCGGCAGTTCGCCGCGCTGCGCCTTCGCGTCGCGGGCCATCGCCGCCAGGTCGGAGCCGACGTACGGCGCGAGGTCGGTCTTGTTGATCACCAGGAGGTCGGCGGTGGTGACGCCGGGCCCGCCCTTGCGTGGGATGTCGTCGCCGCCGGCCACGTCGATGACGAAGATCTGGGCGTCCACCAGGCCGGTGGAGAAGGTGGCCGTCAGGTTGTCGCCGCCGGACTCGACCAGCACCAGGTCCAGCGGCCCGGTCCGCTCCTCGAGATCCTCCACGGCCTCCAGGTTGGCGGAGATGTCGTCCCTGATCGCGGTGTGCGGGCAGGCGCCGGTCTCCACGGCCACGATCCGCTCGGCGGGCAGCACGGCGGCGCGCAGCAGGAAGTCGGCGTCCTCGCGGGTGTAGATGTCGTTGGTGACCACGCCGATCGCCAGCCGGTCGCTGAGCGCGCGGCAGAGCGCGGCGACGGTGGCGGTCTTGCCCGAGCCGACCGGACCGCCGAGGCCGACGCGCAGGGCGCGGCTGCCCGGCTCGACGGGCGGCTGGTACGTGTGTCGGTGCGGGAAGGTCTCGGGGTGGTCGAGGTGCACGGTGCGATCTCCTACGAGGCGACTACGGGGCAGCTACGAGGCGAAGAGGCGGACGGGCCAGGCGGCGTGCGCCTCGGCCCCGATGTCGAGCAGTGGGGCGGAGGCGGACGGCAGCGCGTCGGGGTCGCCGAGCGCGGCGGCCTCGGTGGCGCGGCGGGCCACGGCGTCGACCTCCGCGCTGAGCCGGGCCAGCACGGCGGTGGCGGCGAACGGATCCAGCGACAGCAGCCGGACGGCCGCGCCGGACGGCCCGCTGACCGCGTCGTAGGCGGCGGCCCTGGCCGCGTCGGCGGGGGCGAGTCCCGCGGCGCGGGCGGCGAGGCCGAGGACCACCGGCTGGTGCAGCCCGCCCCGGAACGCGGCGGCGAGCGCGTCGAGCTCCGGTGACGGCCAGGTGGCGCGGGCGGCCCGCATCAGCTGGCGGCCGAGCTTGCGGGCAGTGGCGCGCAGCGCCGGCGACGGGGTGCGGGCGTCGGCGGCGGCGTCGAGCTCGGCCGAGTCCTGGCCGCCGCAGGCCGCGGCGGCCAGCGCCGCGGCGACCAGTCCCGTGGTGTGCAGCCGGCCCCGGCAGAACTCCTCCAACGAGGCGGGCCCGGTGATCCGCCCGGCGCGCACGGCGGCCTCCGCGCCGCCCGAGTGGGCGTGCGCCCCGGCCGGGAACCTGCCGTCCGCGAGCAACAGCAGCGCGGCGCTCATCAGCGGCGGCCCATCAGAACAGGAAGTACCGCTGGGCGAGCGGCAACTCCGTGGCCGGCTCGGGGACGACCGGCTCGCCGTCGATGGCGACGGTGAAGGTGTCGGGGTCCACGGTGACCGCCGGCCGCGCGTCGTTGAGCCGCATGTCCGCCTTGGTGGTGTGCCGGGTGTCGCCGATCGGGACGAACCGCTTGGCGAGTCCGAGACGCTCGTCGAGGCCGCCGTCCAGCGCCAGCTGGGTGACGAAGTTGACCGAGCCGGCCGCGGCCGCCCGGCCGAGCGCGCCGAACATCGGCCGCGGCAGCACGGGCTGCGGGGTGGGGATGGAGGCGTTGGCGTCGCCCATCTGCGCGTAGGCGATCTGGCCGCCCTTGATCACCAGCAGCGGCTTGACCCCGAAGAACGCCGGCTCCCACAGCACCAGGTCGGCCAGCTTGCCCGGCTCGACGGAGCCGATCTCGTGGTCGAGGCCCTGGGCCACCGCCGGGTTGATGGTGTATTTGGCGACATAGCGACGGACCCGCAAGTTGTCGGCCGCGCCGTCCGCCGGCAGGGCGCCGCGCCGTCGCTTCATCACGTGCGCGGTCTGCCAGGTGCGGGTGATCACCTCGCCGACCCGGCCCATCGCCTGCGCGTCGGAGGAGATGATCGAGATGGCGCCCAGGTCGTGCAGGATGTCCTCGGCCGCGATCGTCGAGGGCCTGATCCGCGACTCGGCGAACGCCAGGTCCTCGGGCACCGCCGGGTTGAGGTGGTGGCAGACCATCAGCATGTCGAGGTGCTCGTCGACCGTGTTGACGGTGTGCGGCCGGGTCGGGTTGGTGGAGCTCGGCAACACGTTGGGCTCGGAGACCACCGTGATGATGTCGGGCGCGTGCCCGCCGCCCGCGCCCTCGGTGTGGTACGCGTGGATCGTCCGGCCGGCGATCGCGGCCAGGGTGTCGGCGACGAAGCCGGACTCGTTGAGAGTGTCGGTGTGGATGGCCAGCTGCGCGCCGGTCTCGTCGCAGACCCTCAGGCAGGCGTCGATCACGGCCGGGGTGGCGCCCCAGTCCTCGTGGATCTTGAAGCCGAGCGCGCCGCCCCGCAGCTGCGCCAGCATCGCCTCGCGCGAGACGGTGTTGCCCTTGCCGAGCAGCCCGAAGTTGATCGGCGCGCCGTCCATCGCCTCCAGCATCCTGGCCAGGTGCCAGGAGCCCGGGGTGACGGTGGTCGCCTTGGAGCCCTCGGCCGGGCCCGTGCCGCCGCCGATCAGCGTGGTGACGCCGGAGGCCAGGGCCGTGTCGACGATGGTCGGCGAGATCAGGTGCACGTGCGCGTCGATGCCGCCGGCGGTGAGGATGCGGCCGTTGCCCGCGATGATCTCGGTCTCGGGGCCGATCACCAGCTCGGGGTGGACCCCGTCCATGGTGTCGGGGTTGCCGGCCTTGCCGAGCGCGGTGATCCGGCCGTCCCTGATGCCGACGTCCGCCTTCACGATCCCCGTGTGGTCGACCACGACGACGCCGGTGATCACGGTGTCGGGGGTGCCGTCGGCGCGGCTGGCCCGGGACTGGCCCATGGACTCGCGGATCACCTTGCCGCCGCCGAAGACCGCCTCCTCGCCGGCCCGGCCCGGGCCGCCCGCGAGGTCCTCCTCGATCTCGATCAGCAGGTCGGTGTCCGCGAGCCGCACCCGGTCCCCGGTGGTGGGCCCGTACAGGTCCGCGTAACGCTGCCGGCTCAGCTCAGCCATCGAGGCCACCGCCCGTCTCGCCGCGCAGCCCCGGCACGACCCGCCGGCCGGCCAGCGGCACAAGATCGACCTCCACCGGGATGCCGGGCTCGAAGCGGACGGCCGTGCCGGCCGCGATCCCGAGCCGCCTGCCGCGGGCGGCGGCCCGGTCGAAGTCGAGCCCCGGGTTGGCCTCGGCGAAGTGGTAGTGGGAGCCGACCTGGATCGGCCGGTCGGCGACGTTGCGCACGACGAGCCGGACGGCCGGGGCCCCCTCGTTGAGGGTGACCGTCCCCTCGGCGAACAGGATCTCTCCGGGAATCACGCTGTCCTCCACTCCTTCCAGGTCAGGCGATGGGCTCGTGGACGGTGACGAGCTTGGTCCCGTCCGGGAAGGTGGCCTCGACCTGCACGTCGTGGATCATCTCCGGCACGCCCTCCATCACGTCGGCGCGGGAGAGGATCCTGCGCCCCGACTCCATGAGCTCGGCGACCGTGCGGCCGTCCCTCGCGCCCTCCAGCACGTGGACGGTGATCAACGCGACCGCCTCCGGGTGGTTGAGCAGCAGCCCGCGGGCCCGGCGCCTGGCGGCCACGTCCGCGGCCACGTGGATCAGCAGTCGCTCCTGCTCGTGCGGGGTCAGCTGCACGCCGGCCGCCCTTCTCTCTGGTGATGGCAGGGTGTGGAGGTTAGTTCGATCCGGTTACGGTGGCGTTACCCTGCCCCGTGACCTCCGCAGTATCCCGTCGCGCGCACCGCGCTCCGGTGTGACCGGCGTCAAAGAAGTGGCCGCGATCAGCGGCGACGGTGCAGGGTAGACGGTGCGGGGTAGGAGAGCGGGACGCAGCCACCCTCCAGTGCGGGGAAGTGAGAGGAAGCACATGAAGATCGGGATCGTCGGAGCCACCGGACAGGTCGGCGGAGTGATGCGCGGAATCCTGGCCGAGCGGAAGTTCCCGGTCGACCAGCTCCGGCTCTTCGCCTCGGCGCGGTCGGCCGGCAGCACGCTGCCCTGGCAGGACGGCGTGATCACCGTCGAGGACGCGGCCGCCGCCGACTTCTCGGGCCTGGACATCGTGCTCTTCTCGGCGGGCAAGGGCACCTCGCTGGCACTGGCCGAGAAGGTGGCGGCCTCCGGAGCCGTGGTGATCGACAACTCCTCCGCCTGGCGGATGAACCCCGACGTGCCGCTCGTCGTCTCCGAGGTGAACCCGCACGCCGCCGCCCACCGGCCCAAGGGGATCATCGCCAACCCCAACTGCACCACCATGGCCGCCATGCCGGTGCTGCGCCCGCTGCACCAGGAGGCCGGCCTGACGTCCCTCGTCGTCGCCACCTACCAGGCGGTGTCCGGCAGCGGCCTCTCCGGCGTCGCCGAGCTCGACCGCCAGGCGCGGGCCGCGGCGAACCAGGACATGGCCCGGCTGACCTACGACGGCCGGGCGGTCGACTTCCCCGCCCCCGAGAACTACAAGCGGCCCATCGCGTTCAACGTGCTGCCGCTGGCCGGCTCGATCGTCGAGGACGGCCTCGCGGAGACCGACGAGGAGCAGAAGCTCCGCAACGAGAGCCGCAAGATCCTGGAGATCCCCGAGCTCAAGGTCTCCGGCACCTGCGTCCGGGTCCCGGTCTTCACCGGCCACTCGCTCCAGATCAACGCCCGCTTCGAACGCCCGCTGAGCACCCAGCGCGCCACCGAGCTGCTGAGCACGGCGGAGGGCGTCGCGCTCTCCGACATCCCGACCCCGCAGCAGGCCGCCGGCCGCGACGCGAGCTACGTCGGCCGCATCCGCCGCGACGAGACGGTGGAGCACGGCCTGGCGTTCTTCGTCACCAACGACAACCTGCGCAAGGGCGCGGCCCTCAACGCGGTCCAGATCGCCGAACTCATCGCCGACGAGACCCGCTGACACACCCCCGGCGCCACGCGCCGGCTTCCCCCACCCACCCACCCTTTCGCGCTCCGCGCGGAGGTGGCGCCAGCACGCCACCCGAGGCCACCACCAAGGGCGGCGGGCGGGCGCGGCCCCCACGGCCGCCCCAGCCGTCGGCTGCCCCGCCGCGGAGCGCGAGGGGCGCGGGGCCCAAGCCCGGCGCGGCGCCCCCCGGCGCTGCGGCCCGCCTGCGGCGCCCGGCGCGGAGCGCGAGAGAGCGCGGCCCGAGCCCCGGCCTGCGGCGGCTTCGCCGCCTGGCCGCACGGCCGACCCGGCCGTCGGTGCCCCGCCGCGTAGGACCGCCGGCGGCCAGCCGCACCCGCGGAGCGCGAGGGGCGCGGGGCCCAAGCCCGGCGCGGCGCCCTCGCCGCCCGTTCCGTACCCGGCGCTGCGCACGGCCCGTGGCGGCTTCGCCGCCGGGCCACGCGGCCCGGGCCGCGCGAGGCCACCGCCAAGGGCGGGTGGGTGGGCGCGGCCCCGCGGCCCGCACGCCCAGCGCGCAGCGAAACGCAGCGAAACGCCGCCCACCCACCCCTGGAAGGGGCGGGTGGGCGGGGGGAAACCAAACGGCCTTACGGGAGCGTCGCTCCCACCGCGGCCAGCGCGTCGGTCACCGGGTAGAAGAACGTCGTGCCGCCGGAGGTGCAGTCGCCGCTGCCCCCCGAGGTGAGTCCGACCGCCTCGCCGTCGGCGAACAGCGCGCCGCCGCTGTCACCCGGCTCGGCGCAGACCGTGGTCTGGATCGTGCCCTCGACGGTGCCCTGCGGGTAGCTCACCGACACGTCGACGGCCGTGACGACGCCGTCGTGCAGTTCGGTGGTGCTGCCGCTGCGCTGCACCGGTTGGCCGACCACGGCCTCGGCCGCGCCGGTGATCTCCTGCGCCGTGCCGTCGTAGAGGTTGACCTCGCTCGGCGCGTCGACCTCGCCCTCGTACTCGACCAGCGCGAAGTCGGAGCCGGGGAACTCGCTCTCCGTCATGGTGCCGATGGTCGCGCCGCCGGCCTCGTCCGACCAGGTGCTGCCGGTCTCGCCGCAGTGACCGGCCGTCAGGAAGCCGGGCGTGCCGGCGGCCGTGGTCACGTTGAAGCCGAGGGAGCAGCGGGCGCCGGAGGAGAAGATCGCGTCGCCGCCGGCGACGAAGGGCTGGAACTCACCCGCGACCGTCTCGAAGGTGGCGGCGTCGCCGAGCGCGGCCACGGAGTCCTCGACGGCCGCGCGGGCCTCGCCCTGGACGGTTCCGTCGACGGTGACCTTGACGGTGTTGGTGACGGGGTCGACCGTCCAGGCGGTGCCCGGGACGGCGAACTCCGAGACCTGCGACCGCACCTCGGCCAGTTCGTCGAGCGAGTACCTGACCATCCGGGCCTCGGCGCCGGAGTCCTCGACCGCGGCCCTGGCCGACTCGTCCACCACGTTCACCACCAGGGTGCGCGCCTCGGCGTCGTAGTAGGAGCCGGCGACCGCGTCGTCGAGTGTTCCGACGAGGGTCGAGGCGAGCTGGCCCGCCTCGACGGAGGACAGCACCGTGGGGATGACCTCGTCCGGAGCGGTGGGGGTCGCGTTCGCCTGTGCGACAGCGAACGTTCCGGCTACGAGGGCGACGATTCCGGCTGAGGCGGCCCATAGGCGGCGGTTGGACGTACGTCGGTGTGTCACGCTCTTTTCCTCCTGTGGGGGTTGGAGCACCGTGCTCCGGAGAGAGGGCACAGACCTGGCCACCCCCATCGGGGTCGCGCCGTCCATGCCAAGCGGTGCTGGCGAGTATTCCCAGCCCGCGTCGACCGGCGCAAGGCTCAGATCTTGCCCCGGCCATACGATCACACCGGCTGGGGTAATGCGCGTAAACCATCCACAACACTCCGCACTTTGCCACCGGAGACCGACAGCCCTCCCCCCACCGGGGACGGCTCGTACGCACGCACGTAGCGGTCTCGCGCCGGCGCGTCACCTCAGATCGAGGACTAGACCTGTCTGAAAATCGACCCTCATGTCTCCACCTCCTCCCGGGATGTTGATATTTCGAGTCGTGCACGCGTGAGATGGGCCACACCGGGGCCCCAGGAACCCCCAGGAGGGCACAGGACGGCCGCCGGACGGTCAACAACCCGGCCGACGGGCCGGGTTGTGCGGGCGGTCGCGCGCCACGGCACGGGGCGCACACAGACGACCGCCCCCGCCCGGTGGACCGGGCGGGGGCGGTCGGTGAGCGCCGGCGGGTGCCCGCCGGCGCCTGGATCACCCGATGGAAGCGCCGTAGGCGTTCAGGGCCTCGACGACCGGCTGGAAGTACGTCGTGCCGCCGGAGGAGCAGTTGCCGCTACCGCCGGAGGTCAGGCCGATGGCGGTGTTGCCGGAGAACAGCGGGCCACCGCTGTCGCCGGGCTCGGCGCACACGTTGGTCCGGATCAGACCGGAGACGATGTCGCCGCCGCCGTAGTTGACGGTGTAGTTGAGGCCGGTGACCGAGCCGCTGCGCAGGCCGGTGGTGGAGCCGCTGCGCTGCACGGCGAGGCCGTTGGTGGCGTTGGCCGCGCCGGTGATGGCACGCGTGGTCCCGTTGTACAGGTTGACCGAGCTCGGCCGGGACAGCGAGGTGTTGCTGACCCGGATGATGCCGTAGTCGTTGCCCGGGAAGCTGCTGCCGGCCGTCGGGCCGATCGAGGTGGACAGGCCCGAGTTGGTGTACCAGCCCGGGTTGCCGTCGGTGCAGTGCCCGGCGGTCAGGGCGTAGGGCGTGCCACCGATGTTGACGTTGAAGCCAAGCGAGCAGCGCCAGCCGAGGGAGGCGTAGATGGCGTCGCCGCCGGCGATGTAGCGCTGGAGGGTGCCCTCGGTGCGCTCGATGGAGATGGCACCGCTGAGAGTCCCGGCGCTCTGCCTGATCTCGTTGATCTCGGCGGCGGTGACGGACTCGTCGGCGGTGACGACGACGCGGTTCGTCGCCTTGTCGACGGTCCAGGAGGTGCCGGCCACGTCGGCCTCGAGCACCGCGTTGCTCGCCGAGGTCAGCTGGGCCGCGCTGAAGGTGGAGACGGGCTCGGCCTGGGCCGCGTTCGGAAGGGCGAACGCGGCGGCGGCCAGCAGACCCGAGGACGCGGCGATCAGCCGGAGCCGTCGGGACGTGCCTCTGTGGGGGTTCCTGCGCTTCAAACTCACTTGTACTTCCTCCAGTAAGGAATCCGGGGTCCGTTGGGTAGGCGGACCCGTGAGGCGTGGCCAGGAGCCGGCTGTGGGGCATGCTCCTGACAAGCGCTGCCGAGAGTCTCCTCACCAGCGGCCCCGTTGAAAAGAACGCCTTTCGGCCAGCCCGGACACATCCGCCTCACTCGTTCGGCGGAGACCGGAGTACCTCACACAGCGTCAGCGGGCGGATACTGCAAACGTGCTGCCGGCGGAGCGCGTCGAATGCACCAGAACCGTCACGAAACGCGATTCCTTTGGCTATCCCCTTGGCGCATTGTCAGCATCATGGACCACGATAGGCATGCGGATGGGTAGAGGGCCGCGAGAGGAGAAAGGAGGAGTCCATGGGATCGGTGCGTAGGGCGAGTGCCTGGTTGGGCCTCGTCGATGACAGCGAGATGCGTTACTACGACGACGAGTACGCCGAGGGTCCGGAGCCTGGCGACGACGCGGGGCCGTGGACCACCGACCCGCGGGTCCGGGTGGCCGCCGAGGTCGCGCAAGACCAGGGCGGGCGCATCGCGACGATCACCCCCGACGGCTTCCGGGACGCTCGTCGCATCGGTGAACTCTTCCGCGACGGTATTCCGGTCGTGGTCAACCTGACGGTGCTCGACTCCGCCGACGCCAAGCGCGTCGTGGACTTCGCGGCCGGCCTCACGTTCGGCCTGCGCGGCACGATCGAGCGCGTGGCCAACCGGGTCTTCCTGTTGACCCCCGCCGAGTACGAGATCGTCAGCGACGAGCGCCGCCGCCGCCCTTCGGAGGACGGCTTCTTCAACCAAAGCTGAGTCGGCGGGCCTGGCCGGCCGAGCGGGCGGGCCGCCAGGCCGCTCGCCTGCCGGCGGCCAGACAGCCGCGGCGCCGTGCCCAACGCGGAACAGCCCGGGGCGCCCCACGGACCTGGTCCGGAAGCGCAACAAGCGCGAAGCGCCGCGGCCGGCCCCGGCCGGGGGCCGAGCCCGGGGGCGGAACAGCCAACAGCCATGAGCCGGAACCCCGCCGCGCGCGAAGCGCCGCGGCCAACCGCCCCGCTGCCGGCCGCACCAGACCCAGCCCCGGCTCGGATCACCGGCCAAGCGGCCAGCCACGCCCTCACCACCGCGCCCAGGCGCGAAGCGCCGCGGCCAACCGCCCCGCTGCCGGCCGCACCCGGGCGCGGAACGCCCGGGACATCCAGCGGACATGGCTCGAAGCCCGCCGCAGGCCGACCCTCAGGACCGCCGGCTCCACCGCGGAACAGCCCAGGACAGCCAACGGCCATGGCCCCGAGGCCTGCCGCGCGCGAAGCGCCGCGGCCAGGCGGCCGGCACGGCCACGGCGGCGAAGCCGCCCGCCCCACCCGCCCGGCCACCACGGCTAGTGGAACGCGTCGAGGCCCGTCAGGGCCTTGCCGATGACGAGTTGGTGCATCTCGCTCGTGCCCTCGTACGTCAGCACGGACTCCAGGTTGGCCATGTGCCGCATCACCGGGTACTCCAGGGAGATGCCGTTCGCCCCCAGGATCGTCCTGGCCGTACGGCAGATGTCCAGCGCCTCGCGCACGTTGTTCAGTTTGCCGAAGCTCACCTGCTCGGGCCGCAGCCGGCCGGCGTCGAGGCGGCGGCCGAGGTGGAGGGCGAGCAGCAGGCCCTTGTGCAGCTCCACCGCCATGTCCGCGAGCTTCGCCTGGGTGAGCTGGAAGCCGCCGATCGGGCGGCCGAACTGCTCGCGCACGCGCGCGTACTCCAGCGCCGTCTCGAAGCAGCTGCGGGCGGCGCCGAGCGCGCCCCAGGTGATGCCGTAGCGGGCGTGGCTCAGCGCGCCGAGCGGGGCGCGCAGGCCGCGTGCCTCGGGCAGCACCGCGTCGGCCGGCAACCGGACGCCGTCGAGGGACAGTTCGCTGGTCACCGAGGCCCGCAGCGAGCCCTTGTGACGGATCGGCGTGGCCGCGAAGCCCGGCGTCCCGGCCGGCACCAGGAAGCCGCGGACGCCGTCGTCCGTCCTGGCCCAGACCACGGCCACGTCGGCCAACGAGCCGTTGGTGATCCACGTCTTGCGGCCGGTGAGCAGCCAGTCGCCGCCGTCGCGCTCGGCGCGGGTCCGCATCCCGGCCGGGTTCGAGCCGTGGTCGGGCTCGGTCAGCGCGAAGCAGCCGATGGTCTCGCCGCTGGCCATCGCCGGCAACCAGCGGCGGCGCTGGTCCTCGGAGCCGTAGCGGTGGATGGCGTACATGGCCAGGGATCCCTGCACGGAGACCAGCGAGCGGATCCCGGAGTCGGCGGCCTCCAACTCCAGGCAGACCAGGCCGTACTGGACGGCCGACGCACCGGCGCAGCCGTAGCCCGTCAGGGACATGCCGAGGGCGCCGAGCGCGCCGAGTTCCCTGGCGAGTTCGCGGATGTCCGGAACCTCGCCGCGCTCGTACCACTCGGCGATGTGCGGCAGCACCCGGTCCCGCGCCCAGGCGCGGGCGGCGGCGCGCACCGCCAGGTCGTCCTCGGCGAGGAGTTCGTCGATGCCCAGCGGGTCGACCGGGTCGAACGGTGGCGGGGTGTCAGCGGTCACCGCGCCGACGTTAGGGGCGGGTGATCCCGCTGGGCAAGAGCGACCTGCCGTCGGCCTCCCGCCCCTGCGCCGGCACGCCGGAGCGCCCCGTCGCGCAGAGCCGGCGCGGCAGCCGGCAGGCCGCCACCGCGCCCAGCAGCAGCAGCGCCGCGCTGGCCACCAGGGTGAGTCGCATGCCCTGGACGAACGCCTCGCGGGCGGCGTCCCGCACGGCCTCGGCCCTGGCGCCGCCGAGCCGGTCGGCCACCGTGTACGCCTCGCCGAGGGAGTGACCCGCCGCCTCGGCGTCGGCCGTGCTCACGCCGGCGAGGCCGCGGACCGCGGGGCCGTACACGGCGTTCATCAGGCTGCCGAGCAGCGCGATACCGATGCCGGCGCCGAACTGGTAGGCGGTCTCGCCGATGGCCGCGGCGCTGCCCGCCTCGGCGGCCGGCGCGTCGCTGAGCATGGACTCGTAGGCGGCGAACAGCGTGGTCTCGAGACCGAAGCCGAGCAGCACGAAGCCGAGGGTCATCAGCACCGGGCGGTCCTGTTCGCCCAGGCCGACGAGGAGGAGCACGGCCAGCGCCGTGAGGCAGAAGCCGAGCACCACCATCAGCCGGGGGCCGACCCTGTGCAGCAGCCGGGAGCCGACGAGGCCGGCGGCGATGGCGGCCAGGCTCAGCGGCAGCAGCCGCAG
Organism: Streptomyces sp. NPDC127098; assembly: GCF_042722465.1. Lineage (NCBI taxonomy): Bacteria > Bacillati > Actinomycetota > Actinomycetes > Kitasatosporales > Streptomycetaceae > Streptomyces > Streptomyces sp. NPDC127098. The sequence goes on along the minus strand of NZ_JBHXFJ010000079.1, from coordinate 12,640 downwards.
GCCGGTCTCCGACGGCGAGAGGCCGAGCACCAGTTGCAGGTACTGGGCGGCGACGAGCGCGAGGCCGACCAGGGCGAGCACGGTGAGCACGATGCAGCCCACCGAGGTGCCGAAGGCCGGTCTGGCGAACGCGGTCAGGTCGATGATCGGGTGGCTCGCGCGGCGCTGGCGCCGGGCGAAGAGGGCGAGCAGCGCCACGCCCACCAGGGCGGCCAGCGCCGTGCCCGGCGTGAACAGGTCGCCGGCCCCGATCCGCTTGAGCGCCAGGATCACGGAGAAGAGGCCGACCGCCGCCGTCAGGGCCCCGGCCACGTCCCAGGGTCCCGAGCCGTCGCCGGCCGACTCGGGCAGCAGTGCCCGGGCCACCGGCAGGCAGACGACCATCAGCGGGATGTTGACGAGGAAGACCGAGCCCCACCAGAAGTGTTCGAGCAGCAGCCCGCCCACCAGCGGGCCGAGCGCGGCGCCCACCGCGGCCACCGCGCTCCAGACGCCGATGGCGAAGGCCCGTTCCCTGCGGTCGGGGAAGACGTGGCGCAGGATGGACAGCGTGGCCGGCATGATCATGGCTCCGCCGACGCCCAGCAGCGCCCTGGCGCCGATCAGCACGCCGGCGCTCGGCGCGTAGGCGGCGACGGCGGAGGCGACGCCGAAGCAGGCGTAGCCGAGCAGCAGCACCCGGCGACGGCCGACCCGGTCGCCCAGGGTGCCGAAGAGGATCAGCAGGGAGGCGCAGACGAGCGGGTAGGCGTCGACGATCCACAGCAGTTCGATGCCACCGGGGCGCAGCTCCTCGCTGACGGCCGGCACGGCCACGTGCAGCACGGTGGCGTCTATCGCCACCACGAGCAGGCTGACGCAGAGCACGACGAGGACGGTCCAGCGGCGGGGGTGGCCGCCGGGCGCGCCGTCGCGCTCTCGGACCGTGGACCCGGGCAGGGGCGTCTCGGACATCAACGCACCTCCCTGTGGCGCGCGTGACGTCCCCTCGTCACCGCGGGGGAATCCCGGTGGCGCGCGCGCCGGGCACGGTGTGGAGGGCAGGACGGGCAGACAGCGTACGACAGGCGCCCGCCGGCCATCGAACGCGCCCGCACGCGTCAGCGAACCGCCGCCGTCCGCGGCGTCGTTCACCTGAGGACCGCGCGCAATTCCCCTTCACCGACCATGAAAAGACGATGAGCCGACCGCCCCCGAAATACCTCGGCGTCAATTCCCGAGGCCCGTCCATTTCGTCGTGCGACGGGAGCCCGGGCAGGTGAAAAGACTGGCGGCACATCACATCGCCATTACGAAGACGGGGGCGGGCGGGAAGCCTGCTATCACGGGCTGTAATCTTGAAAAAGTGCGTACCGACCGACTCCTAGCCCGCCTCGAACAGGAGCCACAGCCACCGAGCATGCCGGTTCCCGAGATGAGCCGCACGCGCGGGGCGCTCCTGTGGGCCACGCTGGGCTTCTACGTGGCCATCGTGGCGGCGGTGCTCAGCACGTCCTGGCTCGTCCGCCTCGACTGGCAGGTGATGCTGTTCCGGCCGTACAAGCAGTGGCCGGAGATGCACGCCTTCCTCGACTACTTCGTCGTGCTCGGGCAGCGTGGGCCCACCGCGGCGCTGGTCGCCGCCTGGCTCGGCTGGCGTTCCTGGCGGACGCGCACCCTGCGCCCGCTGCTGGTGATGGCCCTCTCGCTGCTCCTGCTGAACGTCACGGTCGGCGCCGCCAAGCTGGGCATGGGCCGGGAGGGGCCCCACTACGCCACCGCCATGGGCTCGAACGAGATGTTCCTGACCGGCGATATATTTCCTTCGGGACATACCGCCAACGCGGTCGTGACCTGGGGGATCCTGGCCTATCTGGCCACCACCCCGCGCGCCCGCCGCCTCCTGTCGGTGATCGCCGCGTTCTGCGCGCTCGGCGTCGGAGCCACCACCGTCTACCTCGGCACGCACTGGGTGAGCGACGTGCTGCTCGGCTGGGCCGCCGGGCTGTTGATCCTGCTGGCCCTGCCCTGGGGGGAGCCGCTGATCAACCGGGTCGACGCCATGCTCCTCGCCGTCCGGGACCGGGTGTTCGGCACCCCGGGCCGGTACGCGCACACCGCGCCCCAGCTCGACGCCGCGCCGCAGCCGGTGGCCGCCTCGCTCGTGGGCTCCGCGGTGGCGGCGCGGTCGGGCGCGGGCGCGCACCCCGCGAAGCTCAGGCTGCGCGCGCCGAACCGACCCCGCCCCGGCGGCCGCCCGGACCACCCGCCGGCCAGGCCGGTCGGGAGCCGCTGAGGCTCAGCCCTTCCAGCAGCGGACGACCTCGCCGTCGCGCACGGCGAGGTTGAGGCGGCCCGCCATGAACTCCATGGTGATGATGGCGTCCGGCGGCAGCCGACGCACCGTGGACCAACCCCGGTCCCTGGCCCGCCGCTCGGCCACGTCGGCCGTGAGGCCCACGTACTCCTCCGGGGCGTCGTCGGGTGTCCGGGGCTGCTGGGGTAGAGGTGCCATGCGGCCCACCGTACGGCCTGCCGGCGCCCGGGGACACCCCGAAGGTCAGGCCAGGACCGAGGAACTGTCACGCTTGTGTCACAGCGCGGCCCGGCGGGACCTGTTCGGCCGAACGTACCCCTCGGGGAATGAACGCCCCCCTTCCGGCCCCACCGAATTTCCGTTCTCCACTCGCCGCGAACGATTTAGCCGGCCCCCTTTCCCGAGCCGTCCGATCGATTTCCCACGCACCAGAAATTCACACACCCGGTGAACGAGAGTGAACTCCGGCGTTTGTCGTGCCCACTACGCTTCACCTCCGATGGGACGATTGCCCGCCCGCCGGGCGTGACCCCCACGCCGCTCCCACCGTTGTGCACGGGGCACTGACGCCCCCGGGCGCTCAGGGCCCCCGTCCACGACTTCCGCAGCTCGAACTGAGGAGCGACCGTGTCCCCCATGCTCGACGTCAGCGACGACGTACGCGCCGAGATCGGCGACGAAGAAGCCGAACGGCTGCTGGCCGGCGAGAACGCGCCGAGCAGCTACGACTGCACCTCCTGCCGCACCCCGGGAAACCCGGACCAGGAGCGCACCAGCACGGTGCTCTTCGTGGGCGACGAGACGGCGGTGCTCGCCTTCGCCCACGCCTCCTGCATCCCCTCCCAGGTGGTCTCCGTCTCCGAGGAGCAGCTCAGGGGCGCGGTGCGCTCCATCACCGGCGAGAGCCCGTCCCCCGCGGCGCCGGCCGCCTCGGAGCTGAAGCCGGCGCCGGGCCAGGCGGTGCTCGGCGTCACCTGCGGCCAGATCCTCATCGGCGACGAGCTGCACGCCGCGATCGTCGTCGAGCCCACCGGCCCGATCGCCCGTCCCGGCACCGAGGGCCCAGGCGACGACTTCCTGCCGCTGCTGATCGAGGCCGGCTTCCTGCCGGTCACGGACCTCGCCAACCAGCCGGCGCAGCTTTCTGGTTGGTCGGTCCTGCTGGCGATGGGCCAGCTGCACGCCGTCTTGCAGGGCCAGCAGAGCGGCGGCCAGCCGGTGGCCTGGTGGCAGGCCCACCAGCCGCTCACCGTCACGGACGGCTGGCGCGCCAGCGCCAACCAGCGCCAGTCCGTGGTGGTCTTCGCGGCCCCCTCCGGCTCCATCGGCCAGCAGCCCCGCGAGGACCTGCTGCGCGACGCCCTCGAAAAGGCGGCCGCCGGCGGCCTCCTCGTCGCGGCCACGATGCCGCTCGCCGGAACGTAACGCGCCTGCGGCGCCGCAGGCGCCGACCGAGCCGGCCCGCGGAGCCCCGCACGGGGCTCCGCCCCGGCGCCCCCCTCGCCGGGGCCCGGGCCCCGCAGCCAGGGGCCCGGCGGGACCCTCCGCACCCGGCGACGCCGGTCCCCGGCACCGCACCTCGCCGGAGCACGAACCCTGCGGCAGGCCACAACCCGACTCCCCGAACCGGCCCATCGCACAGGGACCGACGCAGCACCGCCCCAAGGGACATGCCCCGCCAATCCGGGCGCCGGCGAGCGGGCAAGGGGCGGCCAGGCCCGTTCGTGCCCGGCGCACACGGACCGGCACCGGCGCCGCGCCGAGCGGCCGCGGGCCGCGGCCCGGCCGCCAGGCCCGTGCGGCACCCCGGCACCCCCGCCCCGAACCGGTGCAGCGCCGCGCGCCGGGCACCGGCAGGCGCGACCGGCAAGGGGCCGCCAGGCCCGTGCGGCGCCCGGCGTCCCGCGTCGGTCGCCCCCGGCCCGAACCGGTGCGGTGCCGCGTCGGGCACAGGTCCCTTCGGACCGGGCGCCGGCAGGCGCGAAAGGGTATAACGCCCGGTTGGCCCGCATCCGGTGGGTGGGTCGATCGTTGGAGGGGCGTGCACACTTATGAAGCCTCGCGACCGCAGCACGCCCGTCCAGCCCCGATCCCCGGGATGCGGTCGGCCTACGACCAGTCGCACGGCGGCTCGGCCACCCCGATCTACGACTCGCTGTGCGCCGAATACCGCCGGCTCTTCCGGGCGTTGCCCGGCGACCGCACGGGCGAGGAGGAGCTTCGGTTCGTCGGGTTCAGCACGATCCGGCCCATTCACGGTGCGGGGTCCGGCGGTTGGCGCGACTACGGGCGGCACCACGAACTCGCGCCGCCCGTATACGGATATCCACCGGCCCAGTTGGTGGCCCCGGCGGCGCTGCCGCCGGGGAGCCTGTAACCGACCGGCCGGGACCGCTACTTCTTCTTCGCGCCGCGCTTCTCCCGCACCCGCACCGAGATGTGCACCGGGGTGCCCTCGAAGCCGAACTCCTCGCGCAGCCGCCGCTCGATGTAGCGGCGGTAGCCGGCCTCCAGGAAGCCGGAGGCGAACAGCACGAACCGGGGCGGCCTGGTGCCGGCCTGGGTGCCGAAGAGGATCCGCGGCTGCTTGCCGCCCCGCACCGGGTGCGGGTTGGCGGCGACGAGCTCGCCGAGGAAGGCGTTCAGCTTGCCGGTCGGCACCCGGCTCTCCCAGCTGGCCAGCGCCGTCTCGATGGCCGGTACCAGCTTCTCCATGTGCCGGCCGGTGCGCGCCGAGACGTTGACCCGGGGGGCCCACCGCACCTGCACCAGGTCCTGCTCGATCTCGCGCTCCAGGTAGAAGCGGCGCTCGTCCTCCAGCAGGTCCCACTTGTTGTAGGCGATGACCAGCGCGCGGCCGGCCTCCACGGCCATGGTGATGATGCGGGTGTCCTGGACGCTGATCGGCTCGGTGACGTCGATCAGCACCACGGCCACCTCGGCCTTCTCCAGGGCGGCGGCCGTCCGCAGCGAGGCGTAGTAGTCGACGCCGTCCTGCACGCGCCGCCTGATGCCGGCCGTGTCGACGAAACGCCAGGTCTGCCCGCCGAGTTCGATCAGCTCGTCGACCGGGTCCCGGGTGGTGCCGGCGAGTTCGTCGACGACCACCCGCTCCTCCCCCGCCACCTTGTTCAGCAGCGAGGACTTGCCCACGTTCGGCCTGCCGATCAGCGCGACCCGGCGCGGCCCGCCGATGGTGTCGCCGAAGGTCTGCGCGGGGGCCTCGGGCATCACCCGCAGCACCGCGTCCAGCAGGTCGCCGGTGCCGCGGCCGTGCAGCGCGGAGACCGGGAAGGGCTCGCCGATGCCCAGGTTCCACAGGTAGGCGGCCTCGGCCTCCTGGGAGGGGCCGTCGACCTTGTTGGCGCAGAGCACCACCGGCTTGCCCGAGCGGCGCAGCAGCTTGACCACGGCGTCGTCGGTGTCGGTGGCGCCGACCTTGGAGTCCACCACCATGACCACGGCGTCGGCCGCGTCGATCGCGAACTCGGCCTGGGCGGCGACGGAGGCGTGGATGCCGAGCACGTCCTGCTCCCAGCCGCCGGTGTCGACGACCTTGAAGCGGCGGCCGGCCCACTCGGCCTCGTAGCTGACCCGGTCCCTGGTGACGCCCGGCTTGTCCTCGACGACGGCCTCGCGGCGGCCGATGATCCGGTTCACCAGGGTCGACTTGCCGACGTTCGGCCGGCCGACGACGGCGAGCACGGGCAGCGGCCCGCCGCCGGCCGCCGCCAGCTCGCTGTCGATCTCCTCGGCGTCGAAGCCCTCCCCGGTGGCGAGCTCCATGAACTCCGCGTACTCGGCGTCGCCGAGCGCACCGTGCCGGTCCGCGGTGCCTGGGTGGTTCTGGTCGGTCATGGAGTTACGTCCTCGTGAGGTCTCGTCGTCGGTCGTGGGCCGGCCGTGCCACGGGCCGTGCCCATCACACCAGTGTCGCCTAACGGCCGGTGAGCCGTCGGGCCTCCTTGAGATGGGCCGCCAGCCGCTGCTGTATGCGCAGGGTGGCGTCGTCGAGCGCGGCCCTGGTGCGCCGCCCACCGGGCGCGACCGGCGTGAACGGGTCGCCGTAGACGACGTCGATCCGCCGCCGCAGCGGGGGGAACGCCGGGACCAGCCGGCCGCGTGCCTCGTTGCTGCCGAGCACGGCGACCGGCACGATCGGGGCGCCCGAGCGCAGCGCGAAGTAGGCGAGGCCGGCGCGCAGCGCCGCGAAGTCGCCCTCTCCCCTGCTGCCCTCGGGGAAGATTCCGAGCACCTGGCCGGCGTCGAGGACGGCGAGCGCCTCGGCGACGGCCGCCCGGTCGGTGCCCTGCCGGTCCACGCTGATCTGGCCGATGGCCCGGAGGTAGCCGGCGACCGGGCCGACGAAGGCCTCCCGTTTGACCAGGAACCGCACCGGGCGCGGCGAGGTGCCCATGATCATCGGGCCGTCGACGTTGTGCGCGTGGTTGCCGGCGAGGATCACCGGGCCCGCTGATGGCACCCGCCAGGTGCCGAACGCGCGCGGGCGCCAGCCGCCGTGGACCACGCCGATCGCGATCCGGCGGCCCACCGCCGCGCCCCGGGCGCCGCGCTCGCCCGCGGGGGTGCCGGACGCGCTCACCGGCGCCTGCGCTCCTCGATCAGGGTGACCACGCACTGGATGACCTGCTCCAGGGTCAGCTCCGAGGTGTCCACCTCGATCGCGTCGGCCGCCTTGGCCAGCGGGGACGCCTTGCGCGCCGAGTCGGCGGCGTCCCGCTTGAGCAGCGCCGCCTGGGTGGCGGCCAGGCCCGCCGCGTCCTTGCCCCTGAGCTCGGCGCTGCGGCGGGCGGCCCTGACCTCGGGCGAGGCGGTCAGGAAGATCTTGACGTCGGCGTCGGGGAGGACGGTGGTGCCGATGTCGCGGCCCTCGGCGACGATGCCGGTCGGCGCGGCGGCGGCGATGGACCGCTGCAGGGCGGTGATCACCGCGCGCACCTCGGGCACCGCGCTGACGGCGCTGACGGCGGCGCTGACCTCCTGGCTCCTGATGGGCCCCGAGACGTCCTCGCCGTCGACGGTGATGGTGGGGCCGAGCGGGTCGGTGCCGGAGACGATGGCGGGCTCGCCGGCGGCCGCCGCCACCTTGGCCGGGTCGTTGACGTCGACGCCGTGGGCGAGCATCCACCAGGTCATGGCCCGGTACTGCGCGCCGGTGTCCAGGAAGCCGAGACCCAGGCGGCTGGCCACGGCCTTGGAGGTGCTGGACTTGCCCGTGCCGGCGGGGCCATCGATGGCGACGATGACGGGGGTTGCAGTCACGGTGGTGCGCACCTTTCTGGAGCGGGCGAAGAGCGGTCCCCGCGAGCGACTGGGCGCGAGGGGCGGAGGCCGGGGGCGGTCCGGAAGCGTTCCCGCCGGTCGCGGGCCCCGGTGGAGAAGGGTACCGGCCCGCCAGAGGTGCCCTGCACGCGGCCGCCGCCCCACCGCTGGTGGGCGCGGGCCGGCGGGCGCCGGTCAGCCCCGGATCGACCAGCCGCGCTCGCGCAGCGCGGCGATCAGTCCCGGGGCGGCCTCCGGCACCACCATCAGCTCCACCAGGCCGGCCTGCTGGCCCGTGGCGTGCTCGATGCGGACGTCCTCGATGTTGACGCCGGCCCGGCCGGCGTCGGCGAAGATCCTGGCCAGCTCGCCGGGGCGGTCGCTGATGTGGACGGCCACGGTCTCATAGGCCGTGGGCGCGGCACCGTGCTTGCCCGGCACCCGCTCCCGCCCCGCGTTCCCGCGCCGCAGCACCGCCTCGACGCCGGCGACGCCGGCGGCCCGCTTGGCCTCGTCGGCGGATTCCAGGGCCCGCAGGGCGCGCACCGTCTCGTCCAGGTCGGCGGCGACCTCGGTGAGCACGTCAGCCACCGGGCCCGGGTTGGCGGCGAGGATGTCGAGCCACATGCGCGGCTCGGAGGCGGCGATCCTGGTGACGTCCCTGATGCCCTGCCCGCAGAGCCGGACGGCGGACTCCTCGGCGCTCTCCAGGCGGGCGGCGACCAGGCTGGAGACCAGCTGCGGGGTGTGCGAGACGAGGGCGACGGCCCGGTCGTGGGCGTCGGCGTCCATCACCACCGGCACGGCGCGGCACAGCGACGCCAGCTCCAGCGCCAGGTTCAGCACCTCGGTGTCGGTCTCCGGGGTCGGGGTGAGCACCCAGGGCCGGCCCTCGAACAGGTCGGCCGACGCGGCCAGCGGCCCGGAGCGCTCCTTGCCGGCCATGGGGTGGGTACCGAGGTAGCTGCGCGGGTCGCCGCCGAGCGCCAGGAGGTCGCGGCCCGGGCCGCCCTTGACGCTGCCGACGTCCACGTAGGCGCGGGCGGCGCCGCTCCGCTGGATCTCGGCCAGCGTGGCGGCGATGCGCGCCGGCGGGACGGCCACCACGGCCAGCTCGACCTGGCCCTCGGGGGGACCGTCGGTGCCGGCACCGAGCGCGGCCGCCGTCCTCGGCTGGTCCGGGTCCTGGTCGGCCAGGTACACCCGGACGCCGCGCGCGGTGAGCGCCAGGGCGATGGAGGTGCCGATCAGTCCGGTGCCGATGACGAGGGCGGTGCGCATTCCCCCAGCGTATGCCCCGGCGCGACGCCGCCGCCCACCGGTTTCCGCCCCCTTCGGGCCTAGAGCCCGACCTCCTTCATCAGCCGGCCGACCTCGGTGTTGGACATCCGACGCAGCCAGCCCGACTTCTGGTCGCCGAGCACGATGGGGCCGAAGCCGGTGCGCACCAGCTTGTCGACCGGGAAACCGACCTCGGCGAGCATCCGGCGCACGATGTGCTTGCGGCCCTCGTGGAGCGAGACCTCGACCAGGTAGTTCTTGCCGACGTTCTCCACGACACGGAAGTGGTCCGCCTTGGCGTAGCCGTCCTCGAGCGGCACCCCGTCCTTGAGGCGCTTGCCGAGGTCACGCGGGATGGGCCCCTGTATGGCCGCGAGGTAGGTCTTGGTCACGCCGTACCTGGGGTGGGTGAGCCGGTGGGCCAGCTCACCGTGGTTGGTGAGCAGGATGAGGCCCTCGGTCTCGGTGTCCAGGCGCCCGACGTGGAAGAGCCTGGTCTCCCGGTTCTGCACGTAGTCGCCGAGGCACTGCCTGCCCTCGGGGTCCTCCATGGAGGAGACGACGCCGGCCGGCTTGTTGAGCGCGAAGAACAGGTGGGACTGGGTGGCCACGGTCAGCCCGTCCACCTTGATCTCGTCCTTGTCGGGGTCGACGCGGCGGCCTTGGGAGAGCACGACCTGGCCGTTGACCTCGACCCTGCCCTGGTCGATCAGCTCCTCGCAGGAGCGCCGGGAGCCGAGGCCGGCCCTGGCCAGTACCTTCTGCAGCCGCTCGCCCTCCGCCTCGCCGAAGGTCTTGGGCAGCCGCACGGCCGGCTTGTCGTGCCGCGCGCGGTTGCGCTCCTCGAGCTGGGCGTCGTACTCGCGGGAGCGGGCCGGCGCGCTCCGCTTCTTCTTGGCCCCGCCGCCCGGGCCGCCGCCCTGGCCGTAACGGCGCTCCTCGGGGCGGGGGCGGCCCGCGCGCCGCTGCCGGTCGTCGCGGCTGTTGCCCGCGCCCCGGTAGTTCCGGTTGCTGTTACTGCCGCTGCTTCGCATCAGTGTTCCGTAGGGAGGTCGGTGGGAGCGTCTACGTCCATGGTGAGCGACGCCATCGCCTCCTGGCTCTCGCCCTCGACCTGTTCGGCCTCGGGGAGGAAGGGGGCGAGCTCCGGCAGTTCGTCCAGGCCGCGCAGCCCCATCCGCTCCAGGAAGTAGTGCGTCGTCACATACAGGATCGCACCTGTTTCGGGTTCGGTGCCCGCCTCGGCCACCAGACCGCGCTGGAGCAGGGTGCGCATGACGCCGTCGCAGTTGACACCGCGGATGGCGGAGACCCGGGAACGGCTGACCGGCTGCCGGTAGGCGACGACGGCCAGCGTCTCGAGCGCGGCCTGGGTCAGCCGGGCGTGCTGGCCGTCGAGCACGAAGCGCTCGACGGCCTCGGCGTACCGCGGACGCGTGTAGAACCGCCAGCCGCCGGCAACGAGCCGCAACTCGAAGCCGCGGCCCTGGGCCACGTACTCGTCCGCCAGCTCGCGCAGCGCGGCGGCGACGGCGCGACGGGGGTGACCGAGGACCCTGGCGAGGTGCTCCTCGGTGGCCGGCTCGTCGACGACCATCAGCACGGCCTCCAGCGACGGCTTCAGCTCCAGCTCGGGCGCCGGCTCGTGCTCCTGTTCCAGCTGCTCCTGGCTCACGGCCTCTCCTTCCCGTCCTGCGGCGCGGACTCCTGGTCGAACTCGTCGGTGACCAGCGGGCGGTCGGGCACCCCGCCGCTCCAGACGACGACCAGCGTGCCGAGCGCCTCCTCCTGGTCGAGGGTGACGGCCCGCTCCCGGTAGAGCTCCAGGAGGGCAAGGAAGCGGGCGACGACGGTGAGGGTGTCGGGGGCGTCCGCCACCAGCTCGCCGAAGCTGGCCCGACCGAGCTGACGCAGCCTGTCGATCACCACCTCGGCCTGCTCGCGGACGCTGACCAGGGGGGCGTGGATGTGGTCGACGTAGACTTGCGGCCTCGGCTTGGGCTGCATGGCCTTCACGGCGAGCCTGGCGAAGCCCTCGGGTCCGATGCGGATGACGACGTCCGGCAGCAGCTCGGCGTGGTGCGGCTCGAGCCCGACGGTGCGGGGGTACCGCAGCGCCTCGGCGGCGAGCCGCTCGGCGAAGATGTCGGCGACCCGCTTGAAGGCGCGGTACTGGAGCAGCCGCGCGAAGAGCAGGTCCCGGGCCTCGAGCAGCGCCAGGTCCGCCTCGTCCTCGACCTCGGCGGCCGGCAGCAGCCGGGCCGCCTTGAGGTCGAGCAGGGTGGCGGCGACGACGAGGAACTCGGTGGTCTGGTCGAGGTCCCAGTCGGGCCCCATGGCCCTGATGTACGCCATGAACTCGTCGGTCACGCGGGAGAGCGCCACCTCGGTGACATCGAGCTTGTGCCGCGAGATGAGCTGCAACAGCAGGTCGAACGGCCCCTCGAAGTTCTCCAACACCACCTTGAACCGGCCGTCGTCCTCGACGGAGGACGCTGCGCTGGCCGGGCCGGAGCCGGCCGGCTCCGCATCCGCGCCACCGACCGGTTGGGTGCGGGCCGCGACGTCGTCCGCGGGTGGCAGGTCGCTGCTCGCCACGGCCTGCTCGTCGGCCACTTCGTGACCGGGTTCCGCTCCGGCCTCCGGCCGAAGGCCGGGCCGGGCCGTGGCAACGCTCACCGCCTCACCGGCGTCGGCCACGGCCGCACCGGCGGGGCCGGCGGGAACATCCGCAACGCCTGTGGCGGCGCCCCGTACTCGCCCGACCGGCTCGGCAGCGTCGCCCGCCGGGCGAGCGGACGTCGCACCGGCCACCGGCCGGAGGCCGGCGTGCCCATCGGCGGCTGCGGCCGCCACGTGCGACTCCCCGTCCAGGCCGCCACCGTCGCCGGCAACCGGCTCGGCAGTCATCTCGCTCGCGGGCGCGGCCGCCACCGGCGGCCCGTCGTGGCCGTCGCCGGCGGAGCCGGCTGGCGGCGGGGTCGTGTCAGCGGAAGCGGTGGGGGGTTCCGCCGGCTCGTGGCCGTTCGCCGCGCCGGCCTCCGGCGCGGGCGCACCTGGGCCGCGGCCCAGCGTGCGGCGCTGGCGCGGTGGTTGCGGCGGCGGAGGAGGCGTCATCGCGGGGCAGACTACTCCCGCGGTCCACGAACGTGGCCGTGGCACTCCCGCGTCGTCCGAACCGGTTCGCCCCGCTTCGCGGTTGGACGGCCCACAGACGCTCTCACGGCCCAGCACAGCCGCAGGCGACCTCGCGGCTAGCGACCCCGCAGGCGGCGGACGAGGATGCTGGCCTCGCCGCGGGACTCCAGGTCGGCGAGGACCACCGCCACGGCTTCCCGGACGATGCGGCCGCGGTCGACCGCGAGGCCGTGTTCGCCCCTGAGCACGAGCCTGGCGTGTTCGAGGTCCATGAGTTCCTCGGCCGAGACGTAGACCGTGATCTTCTCGTCGTGGCGTTCCCGCCCGCTCGGCCGGCGCGCGGCCCGCCCGCGCCTCGGTGCGGCGGCGGGGGCCGGCCGGCCCCCCTTCGCCTCGCGCTGCTGCTGGGCCGGCAGCGTACGCTCGCCGCCCGCCCGCGCCTCACGGGCGATCCGCCGGCCGCGGGCCTCGTCGGCCGGGCCGGCCGACGAGGACGCCGGTGCCGGCTCGTCGCCGGCGCACTCCTAGGCCGCCGGCCTGGGATAACCCGCCGTCGACGGCTTACGAGTCTTCGGCGCCGTTTACTCCTTGTTGCTGACCGCCGGCTCGTGCTACGGGATCTGGCTCGGGGGCGTCGAGGGC